>JAYELQ010000066.1:0-2822 GCA_034717655.1 Campylobacterota bacterium | reverse complement strand
CATTGATGATGTTTTCTCTTTAAAAAATTCATTTTTTCCATAAACATTAAAATACTTTAATCCAACAATAGATATATCAACACCTTCTTTTATATATTTATAACTAATATTATCCATCATAACTTTTGAAAAACCATAAGCATTATTAGGTTGTTCATATCCAACTTCAAACCTATTACTATCTCCATAGGTAGCTGCACTACTAGCATATACCATATTTGCTTTATGTTTAATAGCTATTTTTAATAAATCTTCATAAGCATTTACATTTGTTTTTATCATTAAGTCTTGCTCTTGGACTGTAGTATCACTAATAGCTGCTTGATGAAAAATATAATCAAACTTATAATCATTTTCCAAATATTTCAAATCATTTTTATTTGTAATATCTCCACTTATTACAACACCATTAAAACCTATTAAGTTTTCATAATGTCCAAAACTTTTTAAATTACCATTACTAAAAGTCTCACCATTTCTAAAACTATCAAATACAACAACATTTGCTTTTGGATAATATTTTTGTATATAAAAAGCTATATTAGAACCTATAAAACCAGCCCCACCTGTAATAAGAATATTTTTCTTATTAAAATCTATTTCACTATATTTATTGTACATCTAATCCTAATCCTTTTTTTAACATAATATAACTATTTAATAAAGATGCATTTATATAATTTATATTATTAGTATCTCTTTCTATAAAAACAACTTTTTCCCAAGTGTTTAAATCTTCTGCTATTGCTACAAATAATTTATAAATATATGTTTTATCTAAAGTATTTATATCTACTTTAATATGTTCTAAAGTATAAACCATACCGTTTAAAGAGTGTAGAACCTCTTCTATCTCTGTAAATGAAATAAGTGTATTTGAGATATTTTTCAAAATAGTATTCATCTCTAATAATATCTCTTCAAACTCCCTATTCTCTTCTATATGAAAAAGTAAATTATTAATTAATTCTTCGTGTTCATAAATATCTTCTTCATTTATATCTTCTATAGTATATTTAGATAAAAAATCAATAGCAGATAAAGCAATATGAGATTCATTGAAATCATCCATTAATAAACTATCTTCTTCAGTTAAATCATCTTCTAAATCCATAAAATCATCAAAACTATCAATCTCATCTACACAAACATATCTTTTAAGTATCTCATTTAAAGACTCAAAAGATATTGGTTTAACTAAAAAGCCATTTGCTTTTAATTTTTTTGCTCTTTTTTTATTACTATCATCATTTATAATAGCAGAAGATAATATTATTTTAGTTTCATCATTAAAACTTTTTCTATCTAACTTCTCTAATACACTAAAGCCATCTAACACAGGCATCATAATATCAAGAAAAACTAAATCATATATATTAGTTTGTATCATATCAAGAGCTATTTTTCCATTATCAGCAAAATCTAATTGATACTCTAAATCTTCATTATTATCTTCAAACCATTCATCTATTAATAGTTTTAAAAGCTCTTTATTTGATTTATTATCATCTACAATTAATATTTTCATATATTCTAAATCTCCCCTTTTAATACAAACTTAGCACCACCTAAAGTTTCAGATTTTAAAACACTAATTTCATAACCCATTAATAAAGATAATTTATGTACCAAAGTCAATCCCAATCCTATACCCTCTTTATCTCTTGTTATTTTTTCAGCTTCACCTTGTTCTAATGCTTGAAATATCTGCTCTTTTTTATTTTCAGGAATACCTTCACCATCATCTTCTACTATTAAACTAAACTTATCTTTTTCTGTCCCTTTTAAAGATATAATAATTTTATTTCTACCATATTTTAATGCATTTGAAAAGATATTCTCAAATATATCTTTTATTATTTTTGTATCTGTATTTATATATTTTATATCAAGATTTACATCTATATCTTTTTTATAAAGAACTTTATAAACATCTACTATATTATTAATAAGATATTCTATATTTGTACTTGTTTTTGTAACTTTTAATTTATTATCTTTTAACATAGATATATCAACTAAAGAGTTTATAGTACTTAATAAAACATGCCCTAATGCTGTAATTTCACTACTTAAAGATGATAGTTTATCAATTTTTTTTTCATTTAATGCTTTTTTCTCTAATGTTCTTGAGATATAAGCAGAATAACCTAAAATACCATTTAGAGGTGTTTTTAATTCGTGTGTAAAAATTGTAATCATTTTCTCTTTAGACTCTTCTAAATCTTGAATATGCTTTTGATGTAGTTTTTCATTATCTTTTTTTTGTTTATGTAAAGATGTTATATCATCAAATGCTATTAAATAATGATTTGCCTTATTTAAAAACCTTACATTTACTTTATAGTACTGATTTTCATATCTAAATATATATATTCTAGATATATCTCCAAATATATCTAAAGAGTAATCAAGATGTTCAGATAATTTTTGATTATCTTCAATATCCATTAATGATATAAACTCTCTTATTTTCATATCTGTATCTATAAACTCAAATTTTCTTTTTGCAGTGTTATTAAAATCTATAATATTAAGTTTTTCATCTATTATAATATTTATATTTTTACTAGTATTCCATATTCTTCTTATATATTTTGTTTCTTTTAATAAATTCGTATTAGATTTATATAAACTAATAATATTAAGTAAACAACCCTTACTTATATCTTGGTCATTTTTTGTATATAAAGTTACACCTTTTTTTATAACTTGCTTTCTAAAATCATCATCTTTTAATTCACTAGATATTACAAATATAGGTATATCAGATATATATTTATCTTTTTTTATACTATTTATTATCTTTATTAATTTATTAT
>JAYELQ010000065.1:0-13790 GCA_034717655.1 Campylobacterota bacterium | reverse complement strand
TAAATCTATTAAAATACATATCTTTTAAATCATCTAATTTTATATTAATTTGATTATTTATATTTAATTTATCTCCACCTATAATACCTGCTTGAGTTATACTAATACCTATAGATTTTGCATAATTTTCAAACTCTTCTTTATTTGATGGAGTAACCTCAACAATAGCTCTACTTAAACTTTCACTAAATAAATCTTCTTGCTCTACTAAAGCAATATTTACATTAACACCTTTATCTCCAACTACTGCCATTTTTGCTAATGCAATAGCAATTCCACCTACATTTATATCTTTTGAAGATTCTAATAAATCTTTTTTATTTGATTCAATTATAAATTCCCATAATTTTAGCTCTTTTTGAAAATCTACTTTAGGGTGAGTACCTGCAACTTTACCATACATTTTTTTGATATATAAACTTCCACCAAATTCAGAATATGTATCACCTACTATATAAATTAAATTCCCATCTTGTGTAAATTGACTTTTAAGAACTTTATTCATATCATCATTTACACCAACAGTTGCTATTGATGGAGTTGGGAAAACACCTACACCTTCTGTTTCATTATATAAAGATACATTTCCACCAATTACAGGAGTATTTAACTCTTTACAAGCTGTTTTAATACCTTCACAAGAGTGTTTAAATTGCCACATAACTTCTGGATTTTCAGGATTACCAAAATTTAAACAATCTGTAATAGCAAGAGGTTGAGCTCCCGTCATAGCTACATTTCTTCCAGCTTCCATAACAGCAGCACTACTTCCTAACTCTGGGTCTATATAACAAAATCTTGTATTACAATCTGCACTCATAGCTAAGGCTTTTCCTGTTTCTTTTATTCTTATTACAGAACCATCTAAAGAACCTGGACCCTTAACTGTATTTGTTTGTACCATAGAATCATATTGATTATATATCCACGATTTATCTATTATTTCCATATCTGAAAATAGCTCTTCAAAAATAGCTTCTATAGATAAACCTAAGTCTTGGGATAAATCTATATCTTTTATAGTTTTTAGATATTCAGGTTCTTTTATAGGTCTATCTAAAATAGGTGCTTCTTCACTTAGTGGTTGAATAGGTATATCTGCACATTTTTCACCGTGCCAAAAAAGTTCCATATTTCCAGTATCAGTAACTTCACCAATAACAGCAACACTTAATTCCCACTTTTCAAATATATCAATAACTTGTTGTTCACAACCTTTTTTTGCACAAATAAGCATTCTTTCTTGAGATTCTGAAAGCATAAAGTCATAAGGTGTCATCCCTTCTTCTCTTGCAGGAACTTTATCTAAATCCATTCTCATTCCACTACCACTTCTTCCAGCCATCTCAAAAGATGATGAAGTAAGTCCAGCAGCTCCCATATCTTGAATACCTATTATTAAATCCTCTTTAAATAGCTCTAAACAAGCTTCTAATAAAAGTTTTTCAGTAAATGGGTCTCCAACTTGTACAGTAGGTCTTTTTGATTCACTATCTTCTGTAAATGAAGCACTAGACATAACAGCCCCACCTAAACCATCTCTACCTGTTTTAGAACCAACATACATAACAGGATTTCCAATACCTTCAGCTAACCCTAAAAATATCTCATCAGATTTAGCAAGACCTAGAGTAAAAGCATTTACAAGGTTATTACCTGCATAACAATCTTCAAATCCAACTTGTCCACCAATAGTTGGAACACCCATACAATTACCATATCCACCAATACCATCAACAACACCTCTTAAAAGAAATCTATGTTTTTTCGCAGTAGGAGAGTTACCATCTATATTTGCAAACTGTATCATATTCATATTTGCAATAGGTCTAGCTCCCATTGTAAATACATCTCTTAAAATTCCACCAACACCAGTAGCAGCACCTTGATAAGGCTCTATAAAACTTGGATGATTGTGAGATTCCATTTTAAATACAGCTGCATATCCATCACCTATATCAATAACACCTGCATTTTCACCCGGACCTTGTATAACCCATGGGGCTTTTGTAGGAAAACCATTTAAGTATTTCTTACTTGATTTATAACTACAATGCTCTGACCACATAGCTGATACCACACCAATCTCTGTATAGTTTGGTTCTCTACCCAAAATCTTTACAGTGTTTTCATACTCTTCTTCAGTCATTGAATGTGCTAATGCTATCTCTAATGGTGTTTGTTCTAACATAATTATATACCTTATTTTTAAAATTTTAGATTATTATATCTAAATTAATCTAAATAAATTGGAATTTCAATATAGAACTTTGCTCCATTTTGAGTATTTTTAACATACAACTTACCTTTTAAACTCTCTGTTACTATTTTATAACTCATATTTAATCCAAGTCCAGTACCTTGAGATTGATGTTTTGTAGTGAAGTATGGTTCAAATATTTTTCCTATAATATCTAAAGGGACACCTTTTGCATTATCTTCTATAGTTATAATCGCCATATTATCATTTATATTTAAATCTAAAATAATATATTTATCTTTAATATCTTTTTCAATTAAAATATCTTTTGCATTATTTATTATATTTATAATAACTTGTGGAAGTTCATTTTTCACACCAAATATTTTTGTTTTTTTAGTGTAATCTATTTTATTTATTAAATTAATATAAAAGGAATCTATATTTGCTTTTATTATATTTAATCCTCTATTTACATTATCTTCTAATATTAAAATCTCTTTAGAGGAGTTATTTGGGGTTAAAAAATCTCTAAAAATATTAATAGTTTCTGATAAATATTCAGCTTTACTTATTATAAGGTCTAAATTATCTCTCGTATCTTCTTTTGTATTTAAATCTAATTCATTTGATAATTTCATACCTGAAGCAGTAGCGTTTATAGCACTTAATGGTTGTCTCCATTGATGAGCAATATTTCCAATCATCTCACCCATACTTGCCATTTTTGATTGCTCTAGTAAAGATGTATCTTTATCTCTTAACTCTTTTAGTTGCTCTTCTACTTTTAATTTAAGATTTTTGGTTAAACTTTCTAACTCTTTTGTTCTATCTTCAACTTTTTTTTCAAGTTCTAATTTTAACTCTTCTATCTCTTTTTTTGCACTTATATCTTCTCTTATTGATATATATCCTATTTTATTCCCATCTATATCATAATCTGGTTCAATAATACTACTTGTCCAATAAAAACTTCCATCTTTTCTTCTATTTTTAACTTCCCCAGACCATTGATTATTTTGTTTAATAGTTTCCCAAAGCCCTTTAAATACCTCTTTTTTCATATCAGGATGTCTTACTATATTATGAGACTCTCCAATAAGCTCATCTTTTGAATATCCAGATATATCTGTAAAAGCACTACTTCCTTCTGTTATTATACCTTTTAAATCTGTTTTAGAAGATATTATATATTTATCAAAGATTTTATTTAGTCGATAGTTTTTATATTTTAATTTTTCTCTATTTTTTTCCACAATTGTATTATATCTCTTTTGCCTTAAAGATGTTATTACACATATTTAGATATCATAAGAATATAAATTATTAAGGATTAAAATTGTTACGATTTGCACCAAGCCCAACAGGAGATATGCATATAGGTAATTTAAGAGTTGCTTTGATAAATCATATTTTAGCAAAACAACTAAATGAAGAGTTACTTATAAGAATAGAAGATACTGATAAAAAAAGAAATATAGATGGTAAAGAGAAAGAGATATTAGAGATATTAAATCTTTTTAGTGTTAATTATACACGAGTAGTTCATCAAAGTGAAAATCTAAAATATCATTCTCAAATGGCTATGAAATTACTACTTGATAGAAAAGCATTTAATTGCTATTGTAGTGATGAAGCATTAGAAGAGGATAGAGAAAAAGCTAAAGCTGAAAAAAAACCATATAGATATAGTGGTTTTTGTGAAACAGTAAGTGATGAAGCAAAATTTCAATGTAATGCACCTTTTACAGTAAGATTAAAAAAGCCAGAAAATGATATAAAATTTACAGATTTAGTAAAAGGTAATTTTAATTATGAGCCATTTGATGTTGATAGTTTTATTATTTTAAGAAAAGATAAAACACCAACTTATAATTTTGCTTGTAGTGTTGATGATATGCTTTATGATATATCTACAGTTATAAGAGGGGAAGACCACCTTTCAAATACACCAAAACAGATACACATTAGAAAATCATTAGGTTATGATAAAGAGATAAACTA
This sequence comes from Campylobacterota bacterium, assembly GCA_034717655.1. Taxonomy (GTDB): domain Bacteria; phylum Campylobacterota; class Campylobacteria; order Campylobacterales; family Arcobacteraceae; genus JAIOSF01. Next base: position 9,586 of record JAYELQ010000065.1, on the reverse strand, counting down.
TGTACATCTACCTATAATACTAAATCTTGAAACAGGTAAAAAAATGAGTAAAAGAGATGATGCTTCATCTGTAAAATATTTAGTTGAAGAGGGGTATTTACCTGTAGCTATTTCTAATTATCTTATACTTTTAGGATATAACCCACCTGTAGAAGTTTTTACACTTGAGGAAGCTATGCAATGGTTTGATATTAAAAAAGTTTCAAAAGCACCAGCAAAATTTGATATATCTAAACTAAAATTTTTAAATAGAGAGCATCTAAAAATTATGGATGAGTTAAGATTATCTAAAATATTAGGCTATTCAGATAAAGATATAGGTAGTTTGGGTAAAATATATATAGAAGAATGTGATACTATTAAAGAGATAAAATCAAATATAGATAATATTTTTTCTAAAAAAATATATTTAGAAAATTTTGAAGAGGAGTTTAAAATACTAAAAGAGTATTTTAAAACATCTAATTTTATAGATGATTTTAATCAACTTAAAAAAGATATAACAGACAAAACAGGATTAAAAGGTAAAAAACTTTTTATGCCACTTAGATATATACTTACTGGGAAAGAGAATGGTCCAAACCTTAGTGAGATATATCCATTAATTAAAAACTATTTAGGGGAGATTACAAAATGATAGATTCATTAATATTAGCTTTTGCTACAATTTTTATAAGTATAATCACACTATATAAATGGGTGGTTATTATATCAGCTATTTTAAGTTGGGTTCAACCAGACCCTTATAATCCTATAGTTCAAATGTTATCAAGATTAACAGAACCTGCTTATGCTCTAATTAGAAGATATATTCCCACAACTTTTGGTGGTATGGATATGGCTCCACTTATTTTACTATTTGCATTACAATTTCTTGAAATATTTTTTCAAAGTCTATTCTCTAAGATATTATAGATAAAGGTTATTTAAAATATGAAAAAAATAGTTTTAAATTGTTTGCTAAGTGTATCTCTTTTTGCTTCTAATAGTATTCTTGATGAGATATCTTCAACATTAGATAATAACATTACAGATAAAATCAAACTTGAGAATATTCAAGAGTATATAGATGGTATTGATTTTAATGATGATTATAATAAAAGTAAATATAGTTTTAATATTATGAGTCATTATGAAAACTATATGTTACTTGGAAGTTATAGTCCAACTAATATCTATGAAAAAGCTTATGGGCAAGATGCACAAAGAGATCCATCTAATGATTATAAAAGAAATTCTAATGAAGCTCAATATCAATTAAGTATAAAAGTACCTCTTTATACAAATTTTTTAAATACAGGTGCTGAACTATTTACAGGATACACTCAAAACTCATATTGGCAAGTTTATAATACAGCACACTCATCTCCATTTAGAGAAACAAACTATATGCCAGAGTTATTTATGGAATGGAACTTAAATAAAGATATAGGTAACTCTTTATTAAAAACTATTAGAGTTGCTATTATTCACCAATCAAATGGTCAAGATTTAGGAAAATCTCGTAGTTGGAATAGAACTGAGATGATGTTTTTATTTCAAAAAGAGAATATATTTTATGGTTTTAATGCTTGGAATAGATGGGATGAAGAGGTAAAAAGTAGCAGAATTCAAATAGAGGGTGATGATAATGTAAATCTTCAAAAATATATTGGTAAACAAAAATATTTTATTAAATATAAAAGTGATATAGGAAATATTTTATTATCTCATCAAAATAGTTTATTTGGTTACAATATAAATAAAGGAAATACAAAACTAGACTTAACATTTCCATCTCCAAATAAAAATGTTGACTTTTTTATAAGAGGTTTTCACGGTTATGGTGAAAGTTTAATAGATTATGATGTTAAAATTAATAGAGTTAGCTTTGGTATTATGATAGCTGATTGGTTATAATATAAAAAAATAATAATTAATTTATCCTATGTTATAATATTTTAAGTATCTCTATAGTAAAATAAAGCTAAATTTACTTATAAAAGGGTTTATATGAAAGTAACTTATAAAAATATCTTATTTGGTTTAATTGCACTTGGTTTATTATCTGGTTGTACAAATAAAGAAGTTGAATATGATAGCCAACCTATAGAGAAAAGCAAAGAAAAAAAAGAGATATCTGATACTCAAGATGATACAGATACTTCTATGGATAATAGTGACTCTAAGATAGATGGGATAAACACTTTTGAAGAGAGTTCTGTTGAGATAACAGATAATATATCTAAAGATGAATCTTTAAATATTGAAAATCAAAAAATAGATGGAATAAATAGTGTTGAAAGTAAAATAAATGGTGAAACTATTTTATTAAACTCTGTTCACTTTGCTTTTGATACTTTTACTCTAAATACAAAAATGAGAGAGATAGCAACTCAAAATGCTGTTAAAATTTCTAATGTTAAAGAGAGCTATGATAATTTAAAAATTAAAATAGAGGGTAACTGTGATGAGTGGGGTACAGATGAGTACAACTATGCACTTGGTCTAAAAAGAGCCAAAACTGCAAAAGATACTTTAATAGCTGATGGTATAGAGGAAGATAGAATTATACTTATTAGTTATGGTGAAAGTAATCCTATTTGTACAGAGAAAAATGTTGATTGTTGGAAAATGAATAGAAGAGTTGATTACAACCTTTTACCTTAAATTGGATTTATAATTGAATAAAATTGTTTTTGCTTTTTTAATTACCTCTTCTTTTTTATATTCACAAGAAAGGTCTATGTTCGGTGCTGGTGATTTAGAATCAGATTCACCATATGGTCTTACCCCTAGTGAAAAAGTTATTGTAAAAAATAAACAAATTCTTGTTGAAAATGAAAAACAGATTAAAAATGTTGATAATAAAATCAAAACTGTTGATGGAAAAATTTCAGATATATATAGTAAAGTAAATCTATTTCAAGAAAGTATTGAAGCTACTAACTCATTAGTAGAAGGTAATGGTGGAAAACTAAATAGAATAAATATATCTTTAAATAACCAAATAAATAAGATTGAAAATAATAGTAATTTATCAAAAAAGAATATGGAAGATATCAAATTACTAAAAAATGATTTTCAAGGACAAATTCAAAATGAATTAAATGATTTAATTAATATTATAGAAACAAATAAAGATAATATAAAAACATTACAAAATTCATTTAAAGAGATTGTATCTTTATTAAATGATATAAATAAAGACTATGTTTCAAAAAGTGAATTTAATAAGCTATTAGCTATGCTTGATAAAAAAGAGAATCAAGTTCAGAGAAAAAAAACAACTAAAAAAGTTGTAGAGAAAAAGTTTTCTAAAGATAATAAAAAACTTATTGCTGAAGCTAGAGTATTATTTAAAAAAGATTATTTTACAAAAGCTTTACCTATATTAGAACATCTAATAGAAGAGAAGTATAGACCTGCTGAATGTAACTTCTTAGTTGGTGAGATAAAATTTTATAGAAAGAAATATAAAGAAGCTATTAGCTATTTTAAAACAAGTATGTTACTTTATGATAAATCTAAATATCTTCCGAAATTATTATTACATAGTGCAATATCATTTGAAAAAATTAAAGATAACGAAAATGCTAGAAATTTCTATTTAACTTTAATAGATATATACCCAGAATCAAATGAAGCAAAAAAAGCTTCTAAAAAAATTAAAAATTTAAAATAAAAAGATTAAATTAAAAAAAGGAAATTAAAATGTCAAATAGAGTTATATCTATAGAATATGCATTACAAGATGCATCTACAAAAGAGAAGTTAGATTCAAATGTTGGTGGAGCACCTTTAGAGTTCATTAGTGGTCAAGGTCAAATAATACCAGGTTTAGAATCTAAATTAGTTCAGATGAATGAAAATGATAGTGCAGATGTATTAGTTCAACCTGCTGATGCTTATGGTGAATACAATAATGAAGCTGTACAAACTTTACCAAAAGAGCAATTTGCTGGTGTTGATTTAGTAGAGGGTATGTCTTTATATGGTACAGGTGAAAATGGAGAAACAGTACAAGTTACAGTTTCAAAAATTGAGGGAGATAATGTTACTATTGATTACAATCACCCAATGGCAGGAAAAACATTAATGTTTAGTGTTAAGATTTTAGCAATAAGAGAAGCAACTGCAGAAGAGATTCAAACAGGTGTAGTTGGAGGAATGGCTGCAGCTGGTGGATGTTGTGGTGGTGGTTCTTGTGGTGATGATAAATCACATTCTCAAAAAGCAGATACTGAATGTTGTGGTGGACACGATGGTGAAGGTTGTAAAAACAGCTAATTATCAATATGATAGTCAAATAAAAAAATAGCTCCTATTTCATAATTTTATGAAATGGGAGTTTTTCATTTATAAAAGAAAAAACAATAGGATAAAATATGAAAAAAATTGGATTTATATTCCCTGGTCAAGGTAGTCAATCTATAGGTATGGGTAAAGATTTTTATGAAAACAATCAAATAGCCAAAGATATGATAAAAAACAGTTCTAATAGATTAGGTTTTGATTTTGAAGAGTTATTATTTAATGAAAATGAAAAATTAGGTCAAACACAATTTACACAACCTGCAATATTACTTGTAAGTTGTATTGCTCTTGAGATATTTAAATCTAAATGTAATATAAAACCAGAGTTTGTTTTGGGTCACTCTTTAGGTGAATTTTCTGCTTTAGTTGCAAGTGGAGCTATTGATTATCTTGATGCTATAGAGTTAGTTTATAAAAGAGGTTTATTTATGAATGAAGCTTGTGAAGGGGCTGGGGCTGGTATGATGGCTCTTGTTGGTTTAACTGATGAAAAAGTGGAAACTATAGCTAAAGAACAAAGAGATAATGGAAAACAGATATGGGCTGCAAACTATAATATGGATGGTCAAATTGTTGTAGCTGGTATAAAGTCTGATTTAGAAAATTTAGTAGATACTTTTAAAGAAGCTGGGGCTAAAAGAGCTATTGTTCTTGATATGAGTGTAGCTAGTCATTGTCCATTATTAAATAGTGCTGTTGATAAACTATCTCCTTATTTAAATGATTTTATTAATGATAATTTTAATAGCCCTATAATATCTAATGTTACAGCTAAAGAGTATAATACAAAAGATGAAGCTTGTGAACTTTTAGGAAAACAACTTATTAGTCCTGTAAAATATAAACACTCAATTATAGATAATGCCCAAAATATTGATATGTTTATAGAGTTTGGAAATGGTGCTGTTTTAAAAGGGTTAAATAGAAAAATAGTAAAATCAATCCCAACTTTAAATGTAAATAATATGAAAAATCTAGAAGAAACAATAGGAAAAATAAATGACTAAACTAGCTATTATGGGTGCTATGGAGGAGGAGATAACTCCTCTTTTAGAAAACTTCACAGATATAAATAAAGTTAGTTATGCAAATAATACTTATTATGAGTGCAAACTAGGTAATCTTGATGTAGTTATAGCATATTCAAAAATTGGAAAAGTATTCTCTACACTTACAGCATCTACAATGATTCAAAAATTTGGATGTGATACTCTTCTTTTTAGTGGTGTTGCAGGTGGAATTAATCCAAAATTAAAAATAGGTGATTTAATAGTTGCAAATCAACTTCTACAACACGATTTAGATATCACTGCTTTTGGACATCCACATGGATATGTTCCAGGTGGAGATGTTTTTATTAAAACAGATGAAAGATTAAAAAATATAGCTTTAGAAGTAGCAAAAGAGAATAATATAAAGATTATGGAAGGTACTATTGCTACAGGTGACCAATTTATAGCAGATGAACAAAGAAAAAAGTTTATACAACATACTTTTAATGCTGATGCTTTAGAGATGGAGGGTGGTAGTGTTACTGTTGTTTGTGATGATTTAAATGTCCCTTTTTTAATTTTAAGAGCTATTAGTGATACAGCAGATATGGATGCAGGATTTAACTTTGATGAATTTTTAGAAACTAGTGCAAAAAATTCTGCTGATTTTTTAATGAAAGTTATAAATAAAATTCAATAAAACGATATATAAAAAGGTAAATAATGTCAAATATAATATCACAAAGTAGTACAAGGATAAAAACAGGTTTATTACTTATTTTAGGTTTAATGGTAGTTGGGTATATTGATTCAGTTTTAATAACTTGGGGTTTACTTGGTGTACTGATGATAATAGCTATAAAAGAGGCTACTGATTTATTTCAAATATGTGAAGGTTCTATATATTTATATGCTATTATAACTTGGATAGGGGCATACTTTTACCCTAAACCTGAAGACCTTATTTTTGTAGTTGGGATTATATTTGCCTCTATTTTAGCATATACAAAAAAACTAAATAAAGATATATTTTTACCTTTGATGTATCCTATGGCATCATTTTTAGCACTTTATTCATTATATATATCTTTTGGTATGAGTACACTATTATGGCTTTTAGTTATAGTTGCCGGTACTGATATTGGGGCTTATTTTGTTGGTAAAAGTATTGGAAAAACAAAATTTTGTGAAACTAGTCCAAATAAAACTTTAGAGGGTGTTATAGGTGGTATTGTAACTGCTGCTATTTTAGGTATATATTTTACACCTGTTAATATAGATTTTTTAATAGGATTTATTATAGCTTTATTTGTTTCAACGGCATCAATATTTGGTGATTTATTTGAAAGCTATTTAAAAAGAGAAGCAGATGTAAAAGATAGTGGTGATTTATTACCGGGTCACGGTGGTATTTTAGATAGAACAGATGGATATTTGTTTGGTGGTATTATTATGCTTGTACTTTTAAGGTTTGTTAGTTGATAGTTTTAGGTTCTACGGGTTCAATAGGTGTAAATACACTTAATATTGCAAGAAAGTTTAATCTTAATATAGAAGTAATTGTTGCTGGAAATAATATAAAACTACTAAATCAACAACTATTAGAATTTAATCCATCATTAGTTATTATTGCAGATAAAAAAAACATACAAAATGTAAATCATAAAAATGTGAAAGTTGGACAAGAAGCTATACTTGAAGCTATAGAAACATCTAATTCTAAAATAGTAGTAAATGCACTTGTAGGTTTTTTTGGACTTTTACCAACTCTAAAAGCTATAGAGTGTGGTAAAAAAGTTGCTTTAGCAAATAAAGAATCTCTTGTAGTTGCAGGTAAGTTTATAGATACATCTTATATAAATCCTATAGATAGTGAACATTTTGGTTTATGGTACCTTATGGATGAAACAAAAAAAATAGATAGTTTAACAGTTACTGCTTCTGGGGGTAGTTTTAGAGATTATCCACTTGAAAAACTAAGAACTGTTACAATAAAAGAGGCTCTAAATCATCCAAACTGGTCTATGGGAAATAAAATAACTATAGATAGTGCTACTATGACAAATAAATTATTTGAACTAGTTGAAGCTAAATGGCTTTTTAATACAACAAAATGTGATGCTATAATTGAAACAAAATCTATAATTCACGCTATTATAAACTTTGTAGATGGTAGCTCTACAGCTCATATAGCAAATACAAATATGCAATTACCTATATCTTATGCTATTTTAGATAAAATAGATACACAAATACTAGAACCTGTAGATTTATTAAAAGTAAAAACTCTTGAATTTAAAAAGATTGAAACAAATAGATATAATATTTGGGAGATAAAAAAAGAGTTATTAGAAAATGATAATATTGGTGTAGTTCTAAATGCAGCAAATGAAGTTGCTGTTCAGAAGTTTTTGGAAGGTGAAATTCGGTTTTTAGATATAGCTAAAATATCATTAAAAGCTATAAATAAATTTAATAATATAAAACTAAATAATATAGATGATATATTTTTAGCAGATAAAGAGATAAGAGAGTTTTGCAATGGCTGATATGATGATACCATTTATAATGTTACTTATACTTACAATTGGATTGATACTAGAAAGAAGATATCACGAAGAAAAAATTGTAGAGATATATGAAAAAAAATATGAAAACTGGCAAGAGCATAGAAAAAAAGAAGAGTTAGTAAAATGTAAAGAGTTAGTTGGATTAGTATTTTTAGAAGATAATAAGTTAAATATTGAAGTATTAGATAAAACAATCATAGATAGACTAGAACGAAAAAAATATACCATAAAAGGTTAGTAAACTATGAAACAATTATTATTATTTTGTATATCTTTTAATTTACTAATTGCTCTTCCACTAAAAAAAATTGATAATTCAATAATAGATTATAATACAAAACTATTATGGCAAGATACTATATCTAATACACAAAGAGTTTTTACACACAAAGAAGCTATTCATTATTGTAAAAATCTTAAATTAAGAGGTTTTACAGGTTGGAGACTCCCTACAGTAGATGAATATAAAACTATTGTAGATACTAATAGAGAAGATGATAAACCAAAAGTAAAAAAGGTATTTGAACATGTAATAGCTGAATATTATTGGACAAATGATAGAACTTGGGTAAGAAATTTTGGTTTATATTCATATTATATTTTTTTTAAAAGTGGTACATTTTATTACCAAAATAGAACTTATCAAAAATATGTTAAGTGTGTCCACACTATAAACTAAAAAATAAAAACAAATAAAAAAAGGTAAGCAACTTGCTTACCTTTTTTATATTAAAGTAAAAAGCTTATTACTTAGCTCTAATACCTAAATCAGAAATAAGTTGAGTAAACTTACTAAAGTTAGTTCTTCTTAAATATTTAAGAAGTCTTTTTCTTTTTCCAACCATTTTAAGTAAACCTAATCTTGAATGATGATCTTTATGATTTTCTTTTAAGTGATCTGTTAATCTAGTAATTTGTGCAGATAATAATGCAACCTGTACTTCTGTAGAACCTGTATCTTTTGTATCTCTTTGGTGTTTAGCAACAATTTCTTGTTTTACGTCCAAATCTAAAGCCATTTGTAGCCTCCTGATCGGTAAATTAATCTCAATAATATAACTAGTGTTATAAATTGGAAATTGATTATATTTAAATTGATATTTAAAACAACTTAATGTATAATAATTTTATGATAATATTAGAAAATAATGCTATTTTTATAGCTGATGTACATTATAATAGCAATCGAACAGAGATATTTTCACTACTAAGTGATATTAAAAATAAAAATATTATTACAAATCAACTATTTTTAATGGGAGATATTTTTGATTTTTTATCACAAGAGATAAACTATTTTAGAAAAATTAATAAAAAACTAATAAACCTTATAAATCAATTATCAAATAATATACAAATTATATATATAGAGGGAAACCACGACTTCAATCTAAAAACTATATTTCCAAATATTTTAATAATTCCAAGAGAGAAACAACCTTTAGATATAAAACAAAATAGTAAAATAGTATCTATAGCCCACGGGGATATATACACCCCTATTTTATATAATATTTATACAAAAATAATCAGAAATCATTATCTACTAAGTTTTATAAATATAATAGATATAAATAACTTTATAACTAAAAGAGTTGAAGAGAAACTAAAAAATAAACATATTTGCCATAAACAAAATAACCTTAATAGTTTTGTAGAAAAACGGGTATCTCAATATAAAAAAGATATAGTTATAGAGGGGCATTTTCATCAAGGTTTAATTAAAGA
>JAYELQ010000064.1:0-2825 GCA_034717655.1 Campylobacterota bacterium | reverse complement strand
ACAATTTTATCACAATTTGGAATAGCTATCATTGCATCTAATTTATGAGCATTCATAACTGTTTCTATACTATTTGCAATAAGTTCTCTACTTGGAAGTGAAAAAAGCATACCATCATGCCCCATAGCAATACCATCATCTACACCTATAGTATTAAATTCAAAAGGTACACAACCAGCTCTTTTAATCTCATCTTTTATTATTTCACTTACTTTATTTAAAAAAAAATGACCTGGAATCACTTCGATAAAAGAGTTTGCAATCCCTATAAATGGTTTATTAAAATCTTCATCTTTTAAACCTGTTGCTCGAAATAAACTTCTATGTGGCGCTCTATCATGACCTTTTTTTACTTCATCACTTCTCATTTTATATCCTTATATTCTATATTGTGATATATTATACTTAAAAAAATTTAATAAATTATTAAAGATATAGCTTATAATTAACTTAATTTTAAAACCATTAAAATCAAATAAATACTTTAAATAAAGTGTTTTATTTAAAAAGAAAAATTATTTATTAAGCAATAATTAATATATTAAAGATTATAATTCCAAATATTAAAATCAATAGGAGATTTATAGTGTTTAATAATTTAACTAATTCATTTAAAAGTGTTGTAGGAAAAATTCGTCACAAAGATGATATTACAGCTTTAAAAAAAGCACTTGTAGAGCTTAAAAAATCTTTATTAAAAGCAGATGTTCACCATAAAACAACAAAAGAATTAATAAAACAAGTTGAATTAAAAACAAAAGAAAATGGTATCGGTCAAGATTCATTTTTAAAAGCACTAAGAGAATCTTTTACAGATGTATTAACAACGCAGGGAAATCAAGGTTTTGTTTATAGTTCAAAATCATCTCTTACAACTATTCTTATGACAGGTTTACAAGGAAGTGGTAAAACTACTACAACAGGTAAACTTGCAACTTATTTAAAAATGAGAAATAAAAAAGTTTTAATAGCAGCAGCAGATTTACAAAGACTTGCAGCTGTAGAACAATTAAAACAAATAGGTGCTCAAATTGAGGTTGATGTATTTTTTGATGATAATGAAAAAGACCCTGTAAAAATAGCGAAAAAAGCTAAACAAAAAGCCCAAGATGAATTATATGATATTCTTTTTATAGATACAGCTGGTCGTTTAGCTATAGATGATGAACTTATGAATGAGCTAGAAAATGTAAAAAACTCAATATCTCCTGATGAAGTTTTTTATGTTGCAGATACTCTAACAGGTCACGATGCTACAAAAACTGCTATATCATTTAAAAATAAAATTGGTATTGATGGTGTAATTTTATCTAAATTTGATGGAGATACAAAAGGTGGTGTAGCTATATCTTTAGCTCATCAAGTTCAAACTCCACTTAGGTTTATTGGTACTGGTGAAAAGATGCCAGATTTAGAACCTTTTATTCCAGATAGAATTGTATCTAGACTTATGGGTGCTGGTGATGTTGAGGGGTTAGCAGAAAAAGCATCAACTGTAATAGATGAAAAACAAGCAAGAGAAGTAACAAAAAAGATTAAAAAAGGTGAATTTAATTTTAATGACTTCCTAGAGCAATTAGAGATGATGAAAAAACTAGGTAGTATGAAATCTATTTTAGGTATGATTCCAGGTATGGGAAATATGGCAAATCAACTAAAAGATATGGATCTTGAAAATTCTGGGGAGATTATTAGAATTAAAGCTTTAATTAACTCTATGACAAAAAAAGAGAGAGAAACACCAACTCTTTTAAACCTTTCAAGAAAAAGAAGATTAGCAAAAGGTTCTGGATTATCAGAAGTTCAAGTTAATAAGATTTTAAAACAATTTAAAAATGCTTCAAAAATGGCAAAGAAGATGAGTGGTAAAAAAGGTATGCAAGATATGCAAAAGATGATGCAACAAATGGGAAATCAACCAGGTATACCTAGATAAATCATAATTATATCCAGCTTGTGTTAAGCTATAAGTAGTTAATTTTGAATGTTTATAGCTTAACATAATAGTTGGTAAAATAAAAAAACAAAAGGATAGAAAATGACAGTAATTAGACTTACAAGAATGGGTAGAAACAAAAAACCATTTTATAGAATAGTTGTAACAGATAGTAGAAAAAGAAGAGATTCAGGTTGGATTGAATCGATTGGTTACTACAACCCAGTATCAGAACCAAAAGAGTTAAAAATAGATCAAGAAAGACTTGATTATTGGTTAAGTGTTGGTGCTAAACCAAGTGAAAAAGTGGCTAAATTAACTGCTAAAAAATAATAGATTATTATGGTAGATTTTATTTTAACATATGCAAAAATGATTGCTAGAGAACCAGATGAAATCAAAATATCTAGTGAACAAATTGATAAAAATTTTATAGAAATTACAATTAGAGCAAATGAAAACGATATAGGTAAAATAATAGGTAAAAGTGGAAATATGATTAAGTCTTTAAAAACCATTACAAACGGTTGTAAAGCAAAAAATAATATATCTTACAAAATACAAGTTATTGCCAATTAATAAATAAAATCTTAATAATAAATCTAAAATAGAGTCTATAATTTTATAGGCTCTTTTTTTATATAAAAAGGATATTTATGGATAAAGTATATGTCGCTAAGTTAGGTCGTACAGTAGGACTTAATGGTCAACAAAAATTAATTATAGATTCGGACTTTCCAGAACAATTCAAAAAAAATAAAAAATTTATCACTGATAAAAAACAAGAACTTAGAATAGAAACTTTCAATTCAAAAAATAATACTGTTAAATTTATAGGTATAGATAGTGTTGATGATGCAAAAAAATTAACAAACAGACAAATTTTTAC
>JAYELQ010000063.1:0-13940 GCA_034717655.1 Campylobacterota bacterium | reverse complement strand
GAATTGATAGTGTAAAATTAGAATCAGGAGAAGTTGAAAAAAGATTTTTAAGAAGAGATATGACACAAGAGAAACTAGATTTTTATATGGAACTTTATGCAAATCATCTAAAAGATACTTTAAGCACCGATAAAAATATCTACTCTTGGACATCAAAACAATCATACATAGCAGCAGGAAATATGATGACAGCAGCTGCCTCAATAGGTATTGATTCTTGTCCAATAGAGGGTTTTGATAAAGAGGCAGTTGAAAAGATTTTAGAGCTTGATACTACAAAATATCAACTCTCTATGGTTTTACCATTTGGTTATAGAATAAATGAACAAAGTTCTCAACTTAGACTTGATTTTGATGATGTTGTTGAATTTATAAAATAAAAAAAGGTAGAGATTTAAAATCCCTACCTTTTTATTATTATATATATTTTATTATATTAATATAATCCGAAATGTGTACCATCTTTCATTTTATATAATACTCTTAAGTTATCATCTCTATCATAGAATACTTTAAATATTTCATTCTCTTCTTTTAATTCATTTAAAGCCTCTTCAATATCTAATGGCTTATATGAAGCTAATTTTACAGGTAATATTTCATTATCTAATTTTTCTAACTCTTTTGCTATTAAATCTTCCTCTTCACTAATATGAAGTTCTGTAAGTTTTGTAGCATCGTGAGCTTTTATTTTATCTGCGTGTCTTCTTAAAATTTTAGCAACTCTATCAGATGCTATATCTATAGCTGTATGAAGGTCTTTATCTTTTTGTTTTACAACTACTGTATCTATATTTGCAATATTCAATACATATTCAAAAGAGATTACATTTTTACCGTGCTTTTGCTCTTGTGATATTATTGCATTTACTGAAATTATATCTAAATTGTATTTTTTAAATGTGTTTATTGTTGTATCTATATAACTTTTTAATTCATCTGTTAATGTTACGTGTCTTCCAACTATACTTGTATTCATAATAATACTCCTAATTTTTTAAGATAGTTAAAGTCTATCATTTTATTTTCTAATTGTCAATTAATTAAAATAATTAATTAAATTTTATTACCAAACTATCTCTTTTTTCCCAACTCTTTTTAAGATATCATTTGTTTTAGAGAAATGTTTAGAACCAAAAAAACCACGATATGAAGATAAAGGGCTAGGGTGTGGAGCTGTTAATATATGATGTTTACTTTTATCTATTAAACTACCCATTTTAATAGCAGGAGTTCCCCATAAAATAAATATAATATCTTTAAAGTTATCATTTATATGATTTAAAATATGTTTTGTAAATATCTCCCAACCGATTTTATGGTGTGATTTTGGTTTATTTTTTTCTACAGTTAATATTGTATTTATTAATAACACCCCTTGTTCTGCCCAAGATGTTAAATCTCCATCTAAATTAACACTATCTTTTTTAGTATCACTTAATATCTCTTTAAATATATTTACAACAGAGGGTGGATTTTTAATATCTTTTGGTGTAGAAAAAGCTAACCCTTGTGCTTGATTTGGATTATGGTATGGGTCTTGCCCTATTATTACAACTTTTAAATTATCATATTTTGTTAATTCAAAAGCTGTAAATATTTTATCTCTATTTGGATATATTGTGTTTGTACTATATTCTATATCTAAAAATTTATCTAGTTTTTTAAAATAATCTTGTTTTTTTTCATCATTTATAATATCTTGCCAGTTCATTAATCTCTTTCTATTATATAATTATTTTTTTGGTAAATTTATAAAATCAATATCATAATTATTATCAATATTCATTTTCTTCATTAAACCGTAATTTTCACTATTTGATGAACTTTCATATTTCATACATTCAGAACCAATACAAGGGATAATATCTCCATTTACTATTTCAAATACTTTCCAAATAGTCCCTTTATAATTTGGTACATTAAAAGTATATTCATTCTCTTCAATGTAAATTTTTACTTTTGCACCAGAGTTACTTAAAGAGCTACTATCACTTGAAGAACTATTTGAGAAATCATGAACATAATATTTATAAATTGAATTATTATCTAGAGATGTTAATGTAGTAGTTTCTGGTCCGTAAGAATATGTGTCATCTACATCAAGATTAGATTCTGCTCCTAATTGATTTTTCTTACCATAATAGATATGCCATTGTCTTAAATTATTGACCATTTTAGCAAAGTGAGAATCTAAATCATATGGTGTTTCACCCCAACTTAAAACTATCCTAATATTATCAGAAAAAGGAGCCATAGTAAAATCTTGAGTAATTATATCTCCATTCTTGTTAGAATTTAAAAATAGATTAGATATATTTTTAATATATCCATCTTTTTTAAATAATATTGTGTAATATCCTGTTACTAAATTAGTGAAATTAAAACTTCCACTATAATCTGTAATTATAGTATCTAAGATTTCTCCATTTGTATTATCTAAACCTTCATATATGTCAACAGTAACTCCATTAATAGAATAACCACTTATAGCATCAAGAATATTACCTTTAAATGTATATGTATATCCTAATGATTCATCATCAGCTTCAATTAATATAATTTGTTCATAACTTATTACATTAGTTGAATTTAAATTAATTGTACTATGCACCTCATTATAGTTAGTAGAATTAATTATAAGACTATAAATACCATATGGTATATTATAAAAGTAATAATTCCCATAAATGTCTGTAATAGTAGAAAATGAGTAAGTAGAATTGGTAATTGTAACATTTAAATCTTCAATTGAAGTAATATTATCTTCAGATGTTTTAGTTTTAATTGCTCCTGTAAATATTGAGACATTTTGAGTATCAGTCTTCTCACTTAAAACAACTTCACAATCTTGATTTGCATTTATCCAAAAACCATCTTTTTTTGTAATATTATCTAATTTACTAATAAACATACTATTTTCTATACTATTTTGAGTGTTTAAATTAGGTGAAAAAGCTTCCCAACTCTTTTCATTCATATCATAAGACCACATTGTATTAATACATGATTTATTAAAATCATTTAATTCTATATCATAACTAGTTCCTAAAAGTTGCCAACCTTTATTTATATCGTATGATTGAGCATTAAGAATAATTGTTGTTAATATTGAAATTCTAATATAATTAACTATTACTTTTTTCATTTTTATCTATATCCTTTTATATTTATATAAGAATAGATATTATACATATTATTATATAATATCTATATTAATAAAAAAATAATTTTAACTACAAATAAATTTGATATTTAAAGAGAATTTAATTATAATACTTTTAAACAAATAAAAAGGTTAAAAAATGAATAAGATTAAAAATATACTATATTTTATGTTAATATTTATATACATAGGATGTAGTTCAGGTGGTGGAGTTGTTGGTGATGCTCTTGATGGAGATGAAAGCAATACAAATATAAACACAACTACAAGTAGTGTTTCTACAATAGATACTTCAAATATGTCTAAGCCTATATTAACAATAAAAAATAGTAATGCTATTCAAATAAGTGAATTAAATATTTTAGTTGGAGAGTCTCAAAATATAGCTATTTTTTCTGAAGCTGTCAACGATAGTAGAATTATAAGTTTTAATACAACTCCCACAGCAACTAATTGTGCTGAAATATCTATGGATGCATTTGATTTAAATAAGACAACTATTAATCCTATTGTTAAATTCACAGGAGTTGAAGAGTGTAGCTTTATTTTTAATGTTGATATTGAGGATACTTATGGTTTAAAATCAAGTAAATCATTAAATATTAAAATTGCTAAAGAAACTACTACACATAATCTAAATATAAAAGATGAAAATGGAAATTATCTTGTTCATAATAATATTAATTTACCTTTAAAACTTATCATTGGAGAAAGTCAAAATATTGCAGTTTTTACAGATGCTGGTAATTTAAATAGTAAAATTATATCTTTTGAAACAACACCTACTATAACTTCTTGTGCAGATATAGCGATAGATCCTTTTGATTTAGATAAACAAATTATTAATCCAATTATTAAATTCACAGGAAAAGAGGAGTGTAATTTTAATTTTAATATTAAAATTGAAGATAATAATGGATTAAAATCAGACATAGAACTAGAAGTAGATGTTGGTAACTACAATGACACATATAAAAACCCTTTAATAGAGATTAAAGATGAGAATTATGAAGATATTAAAGATAAAATAATAAATTTAACTTATAATGAGATGAAAAATATCTATATCTCTTCTAAAGCAAATAATCTTATAGATGATGATAGTAAGATTGTAGCCTTTAATCCAATAGCTTCAAGTAATACTTGTGCTGAAATAACAGTAGATTCATTTGAGTTAAATAAAGAGATTATTAATCCAATTATTAAATTTACTGCAGGTACAGAAGATTGTAGTTTTGATTTAAATATTGAAGTTGAAAATGACCATGGATTAAAAACTATTGAGAAAGTAACTGTAATAGTTGATAAATATAAAACATTTACATCTGCTACTATTCCAAATAATCCTATAGTAAAAATAAACGATAATACAAATCCTACTCCTTTAAATCTTGTTGTTGGAGATTATATAAATATAGCTACTTTTATAGATGCTAATAATATAGATAGTAAAATTATATCTGTTGAAACATCTCCCACTACACCTACTTGTGTAGATATAGCAATAGACCCATTTGAATTAGATAACAAAATTATTAATCCTGTTATTAAATTTACGGCTAAAGAGGAGTGTGATTTTATATTTAATATTGAAGTTGAAAATGATTATGGTATGAAAGAGATATCTCAATTACCTGTAAGTGTTAGAAAATATAAAACAGATACTTTTGGGATAACACATGAACACCCTATATTAACAATAAAAGATAAATTAAACACTACTATAACTAATTTAAATCTTGCTATTGGAGATAGTAAAAACATATCATTTTATAGTGAAGCTAAAAATATATTAGATAACGATAGTAAAATTATAGATTTTAAAATCATAGCAACAGACCCAAATAATCAATGTGTAACTATAAATCAAGATTCTATTACTCTTAATCAATATATTGTAAATCCTATTATTAAGTTTACTGGTTTAGAAGAGTGTAGTTTTATTTTTAATGTTATAGCTGAAAATAATTATGGTTTAAAAGCTATTGAATCTATCCCTGTAATAGTTCAAAAACCATCTGCTACTATAACTGTAGATAATTCATCTGTACTTTTATATGAAGGGGAGATAGAAACTATTAATTTTGAAGTAAAAGATCAAAATGGTGATATTATAGACCCTAAAATAACTCTTGCTACAGCAAACCAAGATATAGCTGTACCCTTAGTAAATAAACTTCCACTTAATAATAAAATCAATATAGCAGGTTTAGAAAAAGGTAATACAGATATAACAATTTATGCATTAGATGATAATGATGATATTTTAGGTTCAACAACTATAACTGCAACTGTAAATACACCTACTGTTAGTAATATATATCCTGAAATAACTATATCAGATGAAAATGGAACAAATCTAGATATGAATAATGGTGTAACATTAAATGTAGGTGATTCAAGATATATATCTGTTGATGCAGATGTTCAAGCCTATAATCCAAATACAAATAAAAATAATCTTATTACAAATTTTTATACTATACCATCTGCTGTAATTCCAAATGGATGTGTAGATATCTTAATTGATGAAAGCTTGGAGTTAAATAAATATAGTGCTATAACAGCATTCATTACTTTTACAGGTAAAGTTGACTGTAACTTTGATTTTATAGTAATAGTCAAAGATAAGTATGATTTAGTATCAAGTCAGAAATTCAATATAGATGTAAACTAAATTATAATAAATAGTAAATTTAATTATTTACTATTTATATTTTAGATATTCATTTAGAAGCTGAATATATCTAAACCCAAATATTATCAATAAGTCTAGTCTTACCTAATTGAACTGCTACTAAAATAATACTATTTTTTATCTCTATATTATCTATTTTATTAAAACTTTTATCTACTATCTCCACATACTCTATATCTAAACCATCTATACTATTTAAGTAGTTAATAATATTAGTTTTTAATATTTCACAACTTCTCTCCCCTACACCTATCTCTTTTGCAGATTTTTTAAGTGATTTTGAGATACTCAAAGCTTTTAATCTTTCATCTTTTGATAGATATACATTTCTACTACTATATGCTAAACCATCTGCTTCTCTTATAATATCACAAGCGATAATATTTGTATTAATATAAAAGTTATCAACCATTTGAGTTATAAGAGATAACTGTTGAGCATCTTTTTTACCAAAATAACTATTTGTTGGTTTTACTATATTTAAAAGTTTTAATACAATTTGTAACATCCCATCAAAATGTCCCGGTCTTTTAAAACCTTCTAGGATATACCCTTTTGTTTTTGGGGCATTTATAGTGACCTCATCTTTATCATACATAGTATTAACATCTGGCATAAAAATATAATCAACATTACATAATTCACATATTCTTTTATCAGCTTCATCTTTTCTTGGATATTTATCTAAGTCTTCACCCTCTAAAAACTGTGTTGGATTTACAAAAATAGATACAACTACTATCTCATTTTCTACTCTTGCTTTTTTTATCAATGATATATGACCATCGTGCAAAGCACCCATAGTAGGTACAAATCCTACTGATTTATTATTTTCTTTTAATATCTCTTTTAACTCTAAAATAGTTTTAACTATTACCATTATTTTATAACCTCATTATTTTATAATAATTTAAAAAAATATTATACACTAAATTCTATTAATATATTTATTTTAATAACTTTATGATATGATACACTATGATAAAAGAAAATTTTAAAGAACAATTAAACAGCTTATTAAAGTGTGATATAAAAGCACTTTATCCATTAGCAAGAGAACAAAAAAGAGAGTTATATTTTTTTGTAGGTCCTACAAATAGTGGTAAAACACATAATGCAATGCAAGAGTTATTAAAAGCAGATACAGGTACATATCTTGCCCCATTAAGACTTCTTGCCCTTGAAAACTATGAACAACTAAAAAATGAAAATATACCAGCTTCACTTATTACAGGTGAAGAGGAGATATTTGATGAAGATGCAGGTCATATATGCTCAACTATAGAGATGATAAATTTCAATCTTGAAGTTGATGTTTGTGTAATAGATGAAGTGCAGATGTTAGCAGATGAAGATAGGGGTTGGGCTTGGGTAAATGCGATATTAGGAGCACCTGCTAAAAAAGTTATTATGACAGGTAGTGTAAATGCTCTTGATATAGTAAAAAAACTAGCTACTTATCTTGATGAACCTTTAGAGATAAAAAGATTTAAAAGGATTAATCCTTTAAAAGTATTAGATAAACATATCGATTTAAGAAAAATAGAAAAAGCAACTGCCCTTATAGCTTTTAGTAGAAAAGATGTATTAGGATTAAAAGCAAAACTAAGTAAGTTTCATACTGTTTCTGTACTTTATGGTAACCTTAGTCCAGAAGTGCGAAAAGAGGAAGCAAAAAGATTTAGGGAGGGTAAAAGTGATATTTTAGTAGCTACAGATGCTATTGCTATGGGATTAAATCTACCTATTAAAACTCTACTCTTTACTACAGATACAAAATTTGATGGTATTAGTAAAAGAAAACTTCTACCAAATGAGGTGATACAAATAGCAGGAAGAGCAGGAAGATATGGACACCACGAAATAGGTCATATAGGGGCTACTTCACATAATGTATTAAAACATATAGATGAGATGTTTTCATCACCTATGTCAACTATAAAACCACCTGTAAAAGTAAAAGCTACAGTGGCTCAAGTAGAAGCATTATCTGTATTTCTAAATACAAAAAGTTTAACAAAAATATTAAAATATTTTCTAAAACATATGAAATATGATGGACCTTTTGAAGCTGTAAATATCAAAACTATGTTAGAGTTAGCTTTTATGCTAGACCAAAAATCAGAACTTAGTTTAGAAGATAAATATACTTTAAGTAATGCCCCTATAAATACAAGGTCACCTTTAATATTAAATGGATATAGAAAATATGTATCAAATATTTTAAATAAAAGAGTTACAACCTATAGACCATCTATAAAAACAAAACATATAGCAAAAACACAACTGGAGCTACTTCAAGCAGAAGATGAAGTTAAAAAGATATCTTTATATCTTTGGTTATCTTATAAACTACCTGAACTATTTCCAGATAAACAAAAAGCAGAACAATATAGAATAGAATTAAACCTATTTTGTGAAAACTCTTTAAAATCAAACAAAACTCTAAAAGCTCCACAAAGAGACCAAAGGGGTGGTAATAGAAATAATAGGAATGGAAATAGAAGCCCTAGAAGAAGAGATGATAATCCACGAAATGGATATAAAAATAAACAAAGAAGTAATAGTAGAGATAGAACAAGAAGTAAAAATAATAAAAGCAATATCTCTCAAGATAAATAGATTATACGAGGTAAATATAATGGAAATAAATAACAACACACAAACAACAAACTCAACTAATAATAAAAACAACTCAACATCAGATGAAAATAGTACAAGTAGTTTTAATGATTTATTAAATCAAAAATCAAAAATAGAAGATATGGTTGCTGACCTTTTATCTTTAATCAATACAGGTTTAACAGTATCGGAACTTGAACGACTCGAAGAACTTTTAGCTAAAGTAAATGATAAATTAGTTCAATTAGCAACTTATGATTTAATGATATATAAACCTTATAAGATGATAGATGAGATAAACTCTTTTATGAATTTAGAAGATGGTGATATTATTATGTCGGGTACACCAAAAGGTGTGAATAATTATAATATAGGCGATGTGTTTAAAGGGCAAATTTATTGTAAAGATAAACTATTAGTAGAATCTGTTTTTGTTGTTTAAATAGTAAAATAAGCAAAAATTTAAACTTTAATAAAACTAAAAAGGCTTACAATAACCTTTTTAATGTATTAATACCGATAGTTCATCGGAAAGTAAAGCCTGTGGAGATAACGGCAATGGATTTAAAAGCCAAACTTTTAAATCTAACCAATATCGTTGAATCAGGAAGTAAATATTAAACAAACTTAATCAAAAACTCTCAAATAGTTTTATTTATTTGAGATACTTTTCGCTAATTTAATAAGATTTTTTGACCACTTTGGATTTAACGGACTTATTTTAACAATAGGTATATTAAGTTCAGTTGCAACTCTTTTTGCAACTTTTTCTGAAAACTCAGGAGCTGTAAATATAGCTTTTATATTTTGCTCTTTAGCATCATTTATAAGTTTGATTATATCTTTTGGTTTTGGACTTTTCCCCTCTATCTCTATAGGAATTTGTTTTAAACAATATTGTTTTGCAAAATATCCCCAAGCAGGATGAAATACCATAAATTTTGCATCTCTTGGTAACTCTTTTAAAATATTTTTTATCTTATTATCTGTTTCATCTAAAGTATCTATAAACTTTTTATAGTTATTTGTATAATATTCTTTATTTTTATTATCTATCTTAACTAGATATTTTAAAATATTTTTTATTATAACTCTTACATTATCTGGACTTGTCCATATATGTGGGTCAAATGAGATAGTTTTATGATTATGATTTTCTTTATAATTATCTTTGTGATGTTTTTCCATCTCCATTAAAGTTACACCATTCCCAATATCTAAAACTTTCATTTTATTATTTTGATTTATAAACTTAGGAAGCCAAATCTTTTCAAACTCTACCCCTATAGCAAAATATACATCTGCTTTTGAGATACTTCTCATTTGTGATGGTTTTGGTTCATAAGTATGGGGTGAGTTACCCGGTTTTACCATTAAACTTATATTAACTTTATCCCCACCTATAGCTTTTAAAAAAGTTACTTGAGGCAATACACTCACTATTGCATTTACATTTGCATTTACTACACTTCCTAATCCTAAAAAGCCTATTATTAATATCTTTTTTAACATTTTTTATCCTAAAATTTATATTTTAACATCAATGATGTTACTTTTGTATCTACATTATCTTGATTTTCAGGTAACTCTTTACCATTTTGATAAGAGTATGAAGCGATTAAATCAAAGTTTTTAAACTTTTTACCAAAACTACCCATATATGTTTTATCTTGTTCCATAGCGTGATGTTGTACCTTTTGACCATCTTTTAAAACTGCAAATGCCCTTTTTCCAAAAAATACACCAACCCCTGCTAAATATCCATTATATAAACTATTTAATTTTATACCAGTTGTAAAATACTCTTTATCTTTAAATGTAAAGTTTCCATATTTATCCCCATCTATTTTTATACTTTTAGCTATAAGGGTAATTTTTGATTTAATATCTTTTATTTTAAAACCTTTATAGATAGATAAATCATATTGATTTACATCAAAAGTTTTATAATCACTTTTATAGATATCCAAAGATGTTTCCAATCCTTTTATAAAATTATATTTTAAACCTGCTCCATATATTTTACCTTGGTCAGTTGGAGCAAGATTATCAATAATTTTTATATAGTTTAATTTTAAACTAATTTTATTATTAACTTTATATTTATAATTTAAATTATATTTATCTACATCAAGTGCTTCTATATTATTTTTTGAAATAGGGTGTTTTCTATTTACCTCATCTTTTGTATAATTTAAATTTATATAACTGTTTGTATATTTATAATTTATACCTAAATTATTTGTTTTTCCATCTATTTTTGTTTTTGAATTACTGTAATCTTTTATACTAGTTGTTAAATAAATATCACTATTTGCATTTACTATAGTAGATAAAATAATAGTATTTAAAATGATTTTTTTCATAATCTCCCTTTTTATTACGATTAAGTCGCATTTGTTGAATTATAATAAATTAAATATTAAATGCAACTTAGTCGCATATATTTTATTAATAATATTATTTATTAGTTAAATTTGTTATAATTGTATTATGGATATTAAAAAGATAATAAAAAATAAAAATATAAAATTAACACCTGCTAGATTAGAGCTATTAGAGGTATTAATTAGTGCAAATAAACCTATGTGTTATGATGATATAAAAGATACTATTCATATGGATAAAGCTACATTTTATAGAAATGTATCTAAGTTTGTAGATGAAAAAATTATAAATAGTTTTGAATCAAATGATAAAAAAAGATATTTTGCATTTGAGATAAATATTCATCCACATTTTATATGTAATTATTGTAATACTATAGAGTGTATAAATAACTTCCCTGAAATAAAATTAGAAAATCATACTATTGAAAATATAATTCTCAAAGGGAGATGTAAAGAGTGTAGATAATTAATTTTCTATAAACTCTTTACTATTTGTATCTGATACTATTTTAGATGCTATCTTATTTGTCTCTATAGCAATATTATGTGTTACTGATGCTATAGATGCATTTTCTTGAGTTTTTTTATCAAGTGAATTTATAGCATCATTTATTTGATGTATTCCTATTTGCTGCTCCTTACTTGCCATCTCAACACCAGATATCAGCTCCTGTGTTTTTGATATAGATTTATTTAAAGTTAAATACCCATCAATCATTTTATTTGCTATATTTTTACCATTATTTGCTTTATTTTTTGCATTTCCAACCAATGATTTTATCTCATTTGCAGCATCAGCTGACCTACTTGCAAGATTTCTAACCTCTTGTGCAACTACGGCGAAACCTTTTCCTGCTTCTCCTGCAGTTGCAGCTTCAACTGCTGCATTTAAACTTAAAATATTTGTTTGAAAAGCGATTTGGTCAATTACCCCAATAGCATCATTTATTGCATTTACTTCATTGTTGATATCATCCATTGCATTTGTAGTATCATTTGCTAACTTTTCACCATTAATAGCAGAAGATGTTACTTTAGAAGCATAATCTGACATTTGCACTACATTGTTATTATTGTTTACTATATTACTTGTGATTTCATCTAAAGATGCTGCTGTTTGCTCTAAAGCAGCTGCTGCTTCATTTGAATTCTGATTTAATATATATACATTTTGAAGTAACTTTTCACTTGTAGTATCAAGTATGGTTCCGTTTGCTTTATTTCCTACAAGCATTTGAGTTATAGTTTGTTGTAGACTGTTTATGTCTTGTTCTAATCTATCTAATACACCATTTTTTTCAATAGCATCAAGCTTAAGTGATTTTAAGTAGTTATGCTCTGTATATTCTTCTAAAACACTATTTATAATTATAAATCTACTTTTTGTATTATCAAGCATTATGTTTATATTTTCTTTGAGTTGATTTAAAGATTTATTTGGAGTACTACTTAATATCTTTTGACTATACCAACCATTAGAAACTCTATGCATAACTTGCTCTGCTTCATAGATAAGGTTCTTATCATTTTCAAGAGTATCTTTTAAATAAGTGATATTTTTATTTACTTCATCTATCATCATAGCTAACTCATCTGTTGTATCTATTTTTATCTCTTTAACAGTTGTAGTTTCATGATTTAGGTACTTGAAAAAATCTAATAGTCCTTTTTGAAATATATCTATATTACCTACAATCTGTTTAGTTATAACCATTACAATGTATAAAGATAAAATGATAAATACAAAATTTAAAACTATGGTAAATATCAATTCATTTTTTACATCTGCTACTTTTTGATCTATAGTAACTATCAGCTCTTTAGATATCTTGTCATCTATATTTTTAAGTAGATTTATCTTTTTACTAATAGTATCAAACCAATATTGTGGTGACTCTCCAAATCCACTATCACTATTTGTAGTTAGTATCTTTTCTCTTATTCTATTTACCTCATCTATACTTCTACCATGAAGTGTTTCTTTATAATATCTAAGAGAATCTTTAGAACTATATTGTAAAAATGTTTTCATATAGCTATTTTGCTCTGCTATTAGTGTTGTAAACTTTATCTTTGAAGCATTACATATACTATTTTTTGATAATACACCAGTTCCAACAGCTCTTTCTATACCAGCTCTTTCTTTACTAAGTAAAAAGTTTACATAACTTACAAGTTGTTGAGTGATCTTTGGGGATTTTGATAGTTTTGAGACTTCAATGATTGATATTAAAAACTCACTATTCATATTGGTATAGTACGATATAGCTTCTTTTGGATTAATAGAGAGTTGAGAAACCCTAGATCTTACCTCTTGAATTTTTGATAATGATACAAGGGCTTTGTTTATTTGTGTTGCAACTGTAGTATCAATCTGATCTAAATCTATCTCTTGTAGATAGTTTTTTAAGTTTTGAACTTTTTTATTAGTATTTGTTCTTTGGTTTGGTAGTTTAGTTGAAAAAAGTTTACCTTTACTACTTAAAAAACCAGCTGTCATACCTCTCTCTTTTTGTGTTTCATGTATAATTTCAGATATCTTTGTAGATAATATAACTGTACTTTGTAGGTTTTTAAAAGAGTTTAAACTTTTAAAATCTTTATAAAAAAGCTCCCCCATTATTATAAATAAAGCTATAAGTGGTATAGCTACTAGTAGAAGTAATTTTGATTTTATCGATATATTTTTAAACATATTTTCTCCTCAAATTGTTTTTTTGAATCTTAACATTAAAATATATAGTAAAGATGACAACATTATTTAGATACTGTCATATTTCCTATATATTTATATTGTACACTCTTTGTATGTTAAAATATATAATCAAAAACTTAATACTAATTACAATAATAAGCTCCAATCTTATTGCAGATAAAGGTGACTTTGAAAAAGTATCTTTACAACTACAATGGAAACACCAATTTCAATTTGCAGGCTATTATATAGCTAAAGAGAAGGGTTTTTACAAAGAAGAGGGGCTAAAAGTTGATATTAAAGAGTTTTATCATGGAATAAGCCCTTATGATGTTGTAGTTTCAAATGAAGCCACTTATGGCACAGGTC
>JAYELQ010000062.1:984-2857 GCA_034717655.1 Campylobacterota bacterium | reverse complement strand
ATTTTATGATATTTAATGTCAAGTGTAGTTAAAAGAAATTTTTTAGGTTTTATAGGATTATTATAACTTTTTAAAGTTGTAGAATTGGCTTATTTATGGGATTGAGGAGCTTAACTTAACGGCATTGAGTCTGACCCCTATATTCGAATTTAGTAAACTAAATACATCTTCAATATTTGTATTATATTTTAATATTGAAGATCCAATATGTTTTAATATATTATTAAATAACTATTCATCATTTAAGTTAATATCTTTACCTTCTCTTTTTTCATTAATAATATTATTAAAAAACTCTGTTGTCATTGGATACCCAAATGTTCTTGATGCTCCTGCTCCTGTTAGAATTACTGTTGACATTCTTTTCTCCTTTATTTTAATAAAAATATAATCTTATAGATAAATTCCAATAAACTCATCTATAAAAACCCCACTAAATTAGTGGGATTAATTTATTTAGATGCCAACAATTCAAAAGCTATAGTTGAACTATGTGGTGAATGTGAATTTATTCTATAACTACTTGTCCAATCATTTAAAATTCTTTTTGATATCTTAAATTCGGTATTTGAGCTATCATCAAAATATCTTTTACATATAGATAAACCTACTAGTAAACTAACCAATTCATTTATTGCTAAAAACTTATTTTGTGCATTTTCATCAAAATAAATTGGTTTTAATTTTCTAATCCAAAAAGCGATACTACTTGCTATCTTAGCTACATTTGGATTTGTAATTTTAAAATTATCTAAAGTGATACCAGCCATCAGTTCTACCTCTTGTAAAACATCTGTATCTATAACTAATGCTGTTTGAAATCTATTTTCGCAGTATTCTGCTATTTCAGTTAAAATTGGACTCCAATTTATATTATGATTTGTCATTATTATTTGTACTTTGTATATAATATTTAGATTGTTTCAATTCATCAAACATATCATCAGAGATATCTTTTTTTAAATTTTTCCAACCTTTTTGTATATCTTCTGTTGTTATTTTATCTTCACCATGATTTTCTGAAAATGTAGCTTTGAATTTTTCAGCATCAAATGTTGAATTTTGTATTCCTACTAATCGTGCCATTTTTTATCTTTTCTTCTATTTGTCATTTGATATTCTTCATTTAACATAATTTATTTCCTGTTTTTTTTATTTTATCTAATTCTAACTTAATTCTTTTTCTCTGTGTTTCGCAAAATATTATTATTATTAATTTTTAGATTATTAGCTTAATATTAGTACTTGTCCTGCTGGAGTCCTTTTATCTTTTCTTTTTTGTATCTACCATTTTTCCCTTTAGCCCTTTGTTTATCGGGGTTTCTGAGTGTTCTTATTTCGTCTTATTTATCATCTTTTGTTGTCCCACTTTTTTTTGGGCATACTTCGGTATTTTATTTTTTTGAACTTCTCTATCAATTCAACCGACTGAAGTCGGTGTTACTTTGAAGTAACTAGTCAGTAAAAAGTTTCAAAATATAATCTTTTGCAAATATAGCTATTACAGCTGCTACTATTGTCCATTGTAACTTGTCAAATTTAGTAGTTACTTTTGATATTTCACCTCTAAGCTGAGATACTTCATCTTTGATAGTTTCATCTACTTTATCAAATCTAGCATCTATTTTATCAAACTTATCATCTATTTTATCAAATCTAGTATCAACTTTTTCAAACCTATCATCTATTTTAGATACTTCTTCTTTTATAGTGGCATCAACCTTATCAAATCTAGCATCTACTTTATCAAACCTATCATCTATTTTAGATACTTCTTCTTTTATAGTGGCATCAACCTTATCAAATCTAGCATCTACTTTATCAAACCTATCATCTATTTTAGATACTTCTTCTTTTATAGTGGCATCAACCT
>JAYELQ010000062.1:0-884 GCA_034717655.1 Campylobacterota bacterium | reverse complement strand
TATCAAATCTAGCATCTACTTTTTCAAACTTATCATCAATTTTAGATACTTCTTCTTTTATAGTGGTATCTACCTTATCAAATCTAGCATCTAATTTCTTTATATCACTTTTAATATCTAATATATCTTCTTTTACTTCTTCTCTTGTCACTGTATGTTGAGATACCTGTAAAAGATGTAGCATCAAATCTTTTTGTGTGAAATCATTTGGATTTATATCTGAATAATCTTTCATTTTAAACTCCTTTGTTTTGTATCTTCTAAATTATACCATATTTCCCTGTGCCTTTTTATTTTGTATCTCTACATAAGCTAAGTGCATCTGTTTATTTTCATAAAAGTTCTTGATATTTTCTATAGTTCTATAATCTTTGTTTAATATCTTATCTTTGAAGGAGTTTACATACCATATCTTTTTGATATCGCTTATTTTTTTATTTGGGTATATATAATCATAAAACTCAATAGCAAATATATAAAAGCTCTCTTGGGAGTTCATCACCTCTACTATATATCTTTTGATATATTCAAAGTTTCTTTTTAGTATAGATATTAGTTTGCTATCTAGTATGTTGTTTTTTATTTTATCTTGTATGGTTTTGATGATAGGTTTTGCTTTGGGTTTTGGTTTTGGGGGAGTTGTATCTGTGGTATCTTTGGTATCTGGTTCTTATTTTGGTGGTTTTGGTTTTGGTTTTGATGTACTATATCTTTTATAGTTATTTGTATAATCTTGAAACTCTTCTTCAAATTCTACTTTTTCTTTTCTATATAGTGCTACTGAACTTCTTGATATAGTTGCATTTCTAATTTTATCTACCATTGTTCTGATAGCGAATTTTCTACCTTTTATCTCTTGGATAACTGTATCCATCAAAAAAAGC
>JAYELQ010000061.1:0-2869 GCA_034717655.1 Campylobacterota bacterium | reverse complement strand
AAAATAAGAAGGTATAAAAATATGAAGAAAATAAAATTATATATAAATAAATGGGGTATAGTAAAATGAGTTTTTTTAAAAATATAAAAAATATATTTAATGATGATGAGATGGTGAAGAAAAATCTAGAACTTAAAAACCTAGAACTTAAAAATCAACAATTGCTTAAAGATATTAAAGATACCAAAGAGCAATCTATAGCTATTATGAATTCTCAAAAGAATATTATTATAAATACAGATGGTATAACTATGATAGATGCAAATAAAGCTTTTTATAAGTTTTATAATTTAAATTCAAAAGAAGCTTTTATTAATAAATATGGTACTGCTTGTATTTGTGAAACATTTGAAAAAAGTAATCAATATGATTATCTTCAAAAAAGTATGAATGGAAAAAGATGGCTTACATATGTTATAGAAAATCCACATAAAGTACATAAAGCATTAATAAAACAAAACAATAATGAATTTATATTTGAAGTTTCTGCTGAGCTATATCTTCTAAATGGAGAGAAGAGAGAAACCGTAGTATTTAATGATATTACAGATATAGAAAAAGTTCATTCTGAGATTAAAGAAAGAGTAAACTATACAGATAACGAAGTAGATACTTTACAAAATCTTTTTAAAAATATTGAACATGGTGTATTAGATATAAATTATATTCCCAAGGAAACTAATGACCCAAATTTAGAAAATGTTTATAATGTATTTAAATCATTATCAATATACACAAATAATACCCTAAATATTTTAAGAAATTTAATTTCAAGTTTTGAAGTAACAGGAAATCAAGTAAAAAAAGGAAACTTAAAAGCAAGAGTAAATTCTGAAGGTTTAAATGGTGGCTTTAAAACTATTGCTACTACTGTAAATGAATTTATAATAGATTTTGATAAAGCATTTACTGATACATCTAAAGCTATGATAGAACTAGAATCAGGTAACTTATTATATAGAATAACAAATGATTACAAAGGTGATTATGATGATATGAAAAATATTATTAATAATGTAATAAGTAAACTACAATCAGTAATAGAAGAAACAAAAAATTCAACTGTACAAATATCAAGAGCTTCTCAAAATGTAAATAAAACAGCACAAAATCTAAGTACAGGAGCGACACAACAAGCAAGTTCATTACAAGAAACAACATCAGCAATAGAGCAGATGAGTGGAAGTATAAGTGAATCATCTAAAAATGCAGATAAAACAAACCAACTTGCAGAAGAATCATCTAAAATGGCAATAGATGGTGGAAGTGCTGTAAATGAAACAGTTGATGCTATGGAAACAATCTCAGATAAGATAAAGATAATTGAAGATATAGTATATCAAACAAATCTATTAGCACTAAATGCAGCAATAGAAGCAGCACGAGCAGGGGAACACGGTAAAGGTTTTGCAGTAGTTGCAGCAGAGGTGAGAAAATTAGCAAAAAGAAGTCAAGTAGCTGCATCAGAGATAAGTAATATCACTGGAAACAGTTTAACTATATCACAAGAAGCTGGAACACTTATATCACAAGTTGTACCACAAATACAAGAAACAGCATCTTTAGTAAAAGATATAGCAAATTCATCAAGAGAACAAGATATAGGTATATCACAAATAACACAATCAATGAACCAATTAGAACAAGTAACTCAATCAAATGCAACTGGTTCACAAAGCTTAGCAACGACAAGCGAACAACTAGATAAACAAATCGAATCTTTAGCTACTATTATGGAATTTTTTAAATTTGAGAATAACACTACACAAAAAGTAAATCTACACAAATAATTAAAAGGTAAGTATATGAGTAATTTAACATTTGGGAAAAAAATAGTAATACCAGTAATATTAATATTAATATTTGGTAATATCTTTTATACATATATATCAACATCAAAGATGAGAGCATTATCAATGGATGAGCAGTATAAACATACAGATATGCTTTCAGAATCTATTTTTAAGAGTAACTAAAACTAGCACAAAATAAACATTGTTCTAGTTGTAATAGTAATTATTTATAATTACTATTAAGAAACTCTGTAATAATCTTCTAATATAAACTTTATTTTATCTTGCTTAAGATTTTTAGTTTTATATTCAGAAAAATTATTAATTATTAAAAGTTTATCTCTTAGAACATCTAAAAGTACTCTGTCTTTAATATTACAAGCTGAATTAAAATCTGCATTTTGTGAATAATTACATTCAATACATCTGAAATTTTCTTGTGTTTTTCTATTGTTTCTACTAATACAACCACATCTATTACAAGTTTGACTTGTATATTCGGGGTGTATAAAAGATATATTTATTTTATATTTATGGGCAATATTTATAATTTTATTTTTAATTGATGATAAATTTAATAATCTTATTAATCTTCCATTATTAATATTAAACTCTTTATTATCATTTCTTAGTTTATCTAATAATTCTAAATCTTCTAAAACTAAATGATTATAACCTCTATTTTTAGCCGTTTTTACTAACTTAACAGTTTTTTCAATAATCATATTTTGAATTCTATTTTGCCATTTACTATATTTCTTAAAAGTCTTTTTACCTAATTTCTTAGTTTTTCCATCTCTATTTTTTTCTCTTTTATCAAGTTTATTTAGGAACTTAACATAATTATTAAACAAATTTCTATCATAATCTATATCTATATTTTCATCAGAAGTTGCGAAAAGATTATTTTTTATATTTATATCAACTCCTAAAATTCTATCATTATTTTTTTGATTAATATTATTTGCAACTGGTATTTTTTTATTAACTTTAATAGTTAAATTAATTCTTTTTATTCTATTCTCTTCAAATTGCATAGTATAAACTTTATTATAATTATTAAAATTCAAATGATA
>JAYELQ010000060.1:12992-14122 GCA_034717655.1 Campylobacterota bacterium | reverse complement strand
ATAAAATCTACAAATTTATCTCTTATCTCTTTTTTTGAATTTTTAATATCTTCTGAATATATAGTATTTAATTTTAACATCTCTGTTTTACTTATATTATCAAGTATTAAACTTAATTTATCTTGCGAATTTTTATTATTACAAAGAACAAATAAATTTATCTCATTCATATAAATACCTTTATTTAAATTTTGGGATATGAGAAAGTCTAAAACAAGCTCCATTTAAATCTTTAGACTTTTTAATCTCTATACTAAACTTATTTAAATTAACTAATATATTTACTAAATACAACCCTATACCTGTACCTGTTTTCTCTTTATCATCTCTACCATCACTTTTTTGAGAAAATAGTTTAAACACTTTTTCTAAACTCTCTTCATCTATACCAACTCCATCATCTTCTATAACAAATGAAATATTATCTTGATTATTTTCAATAGTTATAGATATATTATTAGATGAGTATTTAATAGCATTTGATAGTAAATTTTCAACAATATGATTTATACTTTTAACATCTGTAAAAACCTCAATATTATCTTCAATGTTTAAAGTTATTTTTTTAGTATGTAGTGCATCATATAATTTAACTTTATCTTTTACTAATGAAGATATATTAAACTTCTCATTATGTACATCTAATGCATTATGTTTAAATTTTGATATATCCAACATACTTGTTATTATAGAGAGTAAAGATGTTCCATTTCCCTCTATATTTTTAACTAATTGAGAAATCTTTTCTATTTTTTTAGGTGTTAACTCTTTATTTATATTTCTATTTATGTAAGATGAATATGATAATATAGCATTAAGAGGTGTTTTTAATTCGTGTGTAAAAAGCATAATTGTTTTATCTTCGGCGATATCAGCTTCTTCATCTCTAGCTTTTACATACTCTGTTATATTTGTTCTAATAGCTATATATTCATTTATTTTATTATTTTTATCATAAAGTGGCAATATTGTTGTTTTTACATAATAAGAACCACCATCTTTATTTCTATTTTTAAAAATACCTTCAAATGTTTTACCACTTTTAATAGTAAGCCATAACTCTTTAAAAACCTCATCTTTCATATCTGGGTCTCTTATAATATTATGATTTTTACCTATTAACTCTTCTT
>JAYELQ010000060.1:0-12892 GCA_034717655.1 Campylobacterota bacterium | reverse complement strand
TTTCTATTTTTAAAAATACCTTCAAATGTTTTACCACTTTTAATAGTAAGCCATAACTCTTTAAAAACCTCATCTTTCATATCTGGGTCTCTTATAATATTATGATTTTTACCTATTAACTCTTCTTGTGTATAACCACTTAATTCACAAAATAGTTTATTTGCATATGTTATTACCCCACAAGTATCTGTTTTTGAAACTATTTGAGAATTATCTATTGTATATTGATAATCTTTATATAACCTTTGCTCTTGTAAAAATAGTTTTTCTTCTTCTATCTCTTTAGTTACTCTATTTATTGTAGATAAAACCTCTTTAAAATTAAATGGTTTTTGTAAATAATTATTAACCAAACCACATTGTGCAGCTTTTTTCATATTTTCAAAGTCTGTAAAAGCAGATACAATAATAACTTTAACATTTGGATTTATCTCAAAAATAGCTTTAATCATCTCAAAACCATCCATATTTGGCATATTTATATCTGTAATAATAATATCTATCTTTTTAGAATTATCTTTTTGAAGATAATCTTCTTTGAACATATTTAAGCCATCTTTACCATCATTAGCTATTTTGATTCTATCTTTTTGAAATAATTTTAATAATATTATATGAAACAGTTCTCTTGTAGTTGCATCATCTTCAACATACAACACATTTAAATCACTTATCATCTTTTTATAACCTTTTTTTCTTTTTTTAATTGTATATATTTTTTAATACATATAAACTTAAATCTTTATAATCTTTACTACCTCTTGTTCTTTTATCAAAATAAGAAACAGGCTTCCCTTCTAAAAAAGATGTAGATAATTTTATATCATTTCTAATAGGTGTAAGAACTCTTTTTACACCTACTTTTTCTTCTAGGAATTTAATCATCTCTTTATGTTGTTTTACAGATTTATTAAACATAGTGGGAAGTATCCCTAAAAGCTCTAATTTTGGATTTACTCTAGATGAAGTTGCATAAAATAATTTTAAAAACTGTGTTACCCCTAATAGACCCAGAAAATCTGTTTTTACAGGCACTATAGCAAATTCACTAATCGCAAGTGCATTTGATAATAATATATCAGATGTGGGGGGTGTATCTATAATACATATATCAAAAGTATCTTTTATTTTACTTTTTTTTATTAAATTTTCTAATTGTTTGTGATCCTCTTTTAAAGTATTAATAGGAAAATTAATATCAGCTGGAATGATAAATACATTTTCTATATCACTTTCGTGAATAAAGCTATTTAAATCTTTATTATCTTTTAAAGCTGTATGTATCCCTTGTTTAAAACTATTTTTAAAACCTAATCCATATTGAACATGACTTTGAGTATCCATATCTATAAGAAGTACACTTTTACCCATTAGTCCCAACCACGAAGCAAGATTTACACTAGTAGTTGTTTTACCAACACCACCTTTTCTATTTGTAACTAATATTGTTTTCATATAATATTTTCAAAGAATTTACTTAAGAAACTATTATTACATACAATCTCTTTTTTATTATGAAAACAAAGAATTTGTTGAAAAACCAATGAACTAATTGCATCTGTATCTATTTGTATAATTTCAACTTTATTTGCATTTTCTAAAAAACTATCAATCATCTCATCTGTTAGTTCATCTTCAATTATTAATCTATTCTCTTCTATTCTCATTTTAAATCCTATTAAATTAATTTTATTATTATATCTAAATTTATAATAAAATGTAAAGATATAATGATTTTTTTGATATAATAACTAAATTAAACTATTAAGGTGTGAAAATGAGGCTATTAGAGATTTTTAAAGAGATTACAAATATACCTAGATGTAGTGGTAATCACAAATATTTTATTGAATTTATGAAAAATTTTGCAAAATCAAATAATTATTTATGTCAAATTGATAGTGAAAATAATATATTATGTTTTAAAGATAATAAAAATATAACTTTATCTTTACAATCTCATTATGATATTGTATGTTTAGAAGAGAATAAAATACCTGAAATTTATGAAGAAGATGGTTATTTAAAAGCAAAAGATTCAACATTAGGGGCTGATAACGGTATTGGTTGTGCTTATATGTTATATTTAATGGAAGAGAATTCTAATTGTGAATTTTTATTTACTTGTGATGAAGAGATAGGTCTTATAGGGGCTAATAATATAACTCATAAATTAAAAAGTAAATATATGCTAAATCTTGATAGTGAAGCTTTAGGAGAGATAGCTATAGGGTGTGCTGGTGGTGTTGATATATATGGAATTAATAAAAAAAGCTCTTATGTAGAAAATATAGATAATAAAACTCTTTATGAGATTACTATTGATAATCTTGAAGGTGGGCATAGTGGTATTGATATAGATAAAAATATCCCTAATGCCATTAAATTATTAGCTAAAACAATAAAAGAATCAAATGCAGATATATTAGATATTAATGGTGGAGAGAGAACAAACTCTATCCCTAAATATACAAAAGCTATTATAGCTGTTGATAAAGATATAGTACCTTTAGCCTCACATAAAAATATGAAAATTGAAAAAGTTGATGCAGAGACTCAACATTATAAAAAACTAGATGATAATATTAAAGATTTTCTATATATATTTTCAAATGGAGTAAGGGGTTATGATAGTGAATTAGGGGTTGTATTATCATCTATAAATTTATCTACAATAACAAATACACTAGATGGTATAAAAATAGAATTAAGTGCTAGAAGTATGTGTAATGATGAATTAGAGATATTAAAAAAAGAGAGTGTAGCTTTATTTGAACATTTTGATTTTGAAGTTACTATAAATGGAAAACTTCCAGCTTGGAAACCTGTTAAAAATGATTTTATAACAATAGTTCATAAAGTATATGAAAAACATATAAAAGGTTCTACTATCAATGCTATTCATGCTGGTTTAGAATGTGCTGTTTTTAAATCAAAATATCCAGATATTCAAATTTGTTCTATAGGTCCAAATATATATTTCCCACACTCTACAAGGGAAGAGTGTGATATTAGTTCTGTTTTTAAAGTATATAATGTAATAAAAGATATTATAGATGAGGTTGAAAAATGTTAATGGTTATCACATCTGCTCTTGTTGAAACACTAGTTAAACATATGTTTAATAACTACTTAGATGAGAGAGATAAAGTGGAGATGGATGGTGCTCCATCTTGGTATATGGAGCCTGTAGATGATAAATTATGTAGTTTTTCTCATAAAACAGGA
The DNA here is from genome assembly GCA_034717655.1 of Campylobacterota bacterium. Taxonomy (GTDB): domain Bacteria; phylum Campylobacterota; class Campylobacteria; order Campylobacterales; family Arcobacteraceae; genus JAIOSF01. Next base: position 9,664 of record JAYELQ010000060.1, on the reverse strand, counting down.
ACTATGGATAATATTGATATTGTAAAAAGTAATGCAAGATTTAAAATAATTAGAAAAATAGATAAAACTATTGAGATAATTATTTATGATAATATGAAAAATATTAAAAATGAAAGAGAGAAAAAACTTATTAGAAGATTTAAAGAAGATAAAGAGTTGCCTTTATTTGTAGATAAATACCTACATTATCCTAAAATAAAGTATGAAGAGGAGATAAAAACAACATTCGTAAAAGCTTGTATATCAAAAGATAGTATAATTGATTATCAAAAAGAGAGATTAGTTATTATAAAAAAAGAGGTTTTAAATTCAAAAGTTAATGATGCATTTGCTGAACTAGAAGCTGAATTAAAATAAAAGTGTCCCAAATAGCCGTTAATCAAAGGTGGCCCTAAAAGCCGAAATGCTACGGTTAAGAATATAACTTTAGGAACTACAATCATCTTTAACCAAAAGTGAAGTGTTACACACCATTATAATTACAATTAACCGTATAAAAATAGTATCGGACCCAAAAAGTATGATAATCCCGTACCATCTAGAACAAACAAATTATATCAAACAATAAATTAAAACTAGTTTATATTTTTTTATTCTCTTCTATCTTTTTTATATCATTGAGAGATAAATTATAGCCATGTTGAAAAAGATATTTTATATATTTAGTTTCAGCTGATGTAAAACCTTTGGGGTCTTTATTGGATACCATCAAACTATTGTCTTTAAAATCTAACCGTTTTAGTTTATCTCCAATAACTCTTAAATAGTAAACAAGAGTATATCCTTGTATTGTTTTTTCTATAGTTACTATAATTTGATTATTTTCAATTTTATTTAATGGTATCTCTTCTGAAATCTCTTTTATTTCAAAATCCTTTAACAATTCAATAAATATATTTGTTGAGATATGACCAATATAAAATTTACTAAAAATCTCAAAATATCTTGATATTTTAGATGTAGATAAGAACTCAAAATCGATAACTTTGTGTTTTTTTGACCTGCTATATCTTAATATCCAATTTATAGTATCAAAATATTTAAAAGGTACTATATCTATATCTTTGGCGTGAGTTAATTTTTTATGTTTATAATATTTAAACTTTTTATTATTTATAGATTTATCATATATTAAGGTATTTATTAATTTATCATTCTCTAAAGACTCTGTTACCCAAACAGTACAATAAGTAGGAAAAACATTTACACCTAAAGCCCCTTTACTTAATATAATAAGTGCTTCTATTTTAAGATTTGGAAATAGAACTTCCAATAAAGCTTTTTTCTTTTTTAGTCTTTTCCTTAAACTAGTCGTTGTTTTTACAATAGTACTCTCTACAAAATAAACACTATCTTTTGTAAAAAAAAGACCATCAAACTCTGTAACATCTTTATATCCAGCTTTATATACTATTTGATTATTAATATCTATCATTAAGCCATTTTTATTATTTTGATAATGATTTTGATGTGGTCCTTTTAATACAAAACTTATTATATCTTCATTTTGTATAGCATATTTTATTAATAATTCATAAATAATATTTTCAAAAACTTCCCCTATAAAACTACTATATGTACCAATATAATGTACATCATCTTTATCAAAAGAATCACTTTGTTGCAATCTTTTTAGATATTTATTATGATAACTATAAAAGAATAAGTTCTCAAATATATCATCTATATTTAAATGTTCTATATCATTTGATATTTTGAATAATTGTTTATTATTTGTTTTCATAAAAACTAGAATATCACAAAATAACTTAATATATAGTTTGTTACTTTTATACACATAAATAATAATTAATAATAACTATGTGTATAAAAGTAACATAATACTAGTGTTGTTTAATGATTTAGTTAAATAAATGATTAAATATTAGAATTTCTTGTTAAACTAACAATAATAAAAAAATACAATAATAAGGAATATTTTATGTCAAAAATTATATGGTCAAAAATTGATGAAGCACCAGCTTTAGCAACTTATTCGCTTTTACCAATCGTAAATGCATTTATAAAAGTAGGTGGAGTAGATGTTGTAACTTCTGATATCTCTCTAGCAGGTAGAGTTTTAGCTAGTCAAGGTCTTGCTACTGATGAACTATCTGAATTAGGTAAAGTTGTTTTACAACCAGAAGGTAATATTATTAAACTTCCAAATGTTTCTGCATCTATAGGTCAGTTAATTGATTGTATTACAGAACTACAAGGTCAAGGTTATGATATCCCTAACTATCCTGAAGAAGCTACTACAGAAGAAGAAAAAGCTCTTCAAGCAAAATATGCTGTATGTTTAGGTTCTGCTGTTAATCCTGTTCTTAGAGAAGGTAACTCAGATAGAAGAGCTGCTTCTGCGGTAAAGAACTTTGCTAAGAAAAACCCACATAAATTAAGAGCATTTGAAGAAAATTCAAAAGCTTATGTTGCACATATGGACGGAAATGGTGATTTCTTTTCAAATGAGCAATCTGTTATAGCTAAATCTTCTGGAAAAGTTACTATTGAGCAAAATGGTAATGTTTTAAGAGAGATAGAAGCAGTTGAATCTGAAATTTTAGATACAACTTTTATGTCTGTAAAAGCATTAAGAGCATTCTTACAAAAGACTTTAGATGATGCAAAAGCTAATGATGTTTTATGGTCATTACACTTAAAAGCAACAATGATGAAAATTTCTGACCCTATTATGTTCGGTCATGCAACAGAAATATTCTTTAAAGATGTATTTGATAAATATCAAGATGAATTTGATAAATTAGGATATAATTCAAATATGGGTCTTGGTGACTTATATAAAAAGTTAGAAAAATCTGATAAAAAAGCTGAAATTGAAAAAGCTATTTTAGATGTATATCCTACACAACCAAATATTGCTATGGTTGATTCTGACAATGGTATTACAAATCTTCATGCTTCAAATGATATTATTATTGATGCTTCTATGCCAGTTGTTGTAAGAGATGGTGGGAAAATGTGGAACTGGGAAGGTAAAACAAAAGAGTGTGTATCTGTTATTCCAGATTCAACTTATGCAATGTTTCACCAAGCTATGGTTGATGATTGTGTTAAAAATGGTCAATATGATGTTACTACAATGGGTAATGTTGCAAATGTTGGTCTTATGGCACAAAAAGCAGAAGAGTATGGTTCTCATCCAACAACAATAGAGTTAGCTGAAGCTGGAACTGTTGAAGTTAAAGATGCTCAAGGTAATGTACTTATGAGTCACGACTGTGAAGCTGGTGATATATACAGACTAGCTAGAACAAAAGATATACCAATTAGAGACTGGGTAAGACTTGCAGTTGAAAGAGCAAGATTAACAAGTAACCCTGCAGTATTCTGGTTAGATGAAAATAGAGCTCACGATGCTAATATCATATCTAAAGTTAATGAGTACCTTAAAGACCACGATACAGATGGTTTAGAGTTACCAATTATGAAAGTAACTGATGCTACTAACTTTACAAATGCTAGAGTAAGAGAAGGTAAAGATACTATATCTGTAACAGGAAATGTACTTAGAGATCACCTTACAGATATGTATCCAATCTTAGAGCTTGGAACATCTGCAAAAATGTTATCTATTGTACCATTAATTGCTGGTGGTGGATTATATGAAACAGGTGCTGGTGGTTCTGCTCCTAAACATGTTGACCAATTTTTAGCTGAAGGTCATTTAAGATGGGATTCACTAGGTGAGTTCTTAGCACTTGCAGAGTCTTTAAGATTTATTGCTCAAAAACATGATTCTAAAGAATTAGCTATTGTTACTGCTGGTTTAGATTTTGCTGCTAATGCATACCTTGATAATGATAAATCACCATCAAGAAAATGTGGAGAGCCAGACAATAAAGCTTCTCACTTCTTCTTAGGACAATACTGGGCTGAATATTTATCAACTCAAACTGATGATGCGACTATTGCTGCTAAGTTTGCACCTGTTGCGGCTGCTTTAAAAGATAATGAAGCAAAAATAATAGAAGAATTATTAGCAACAGAAGGTTCTCCTAAAGATATCGGTGGATATTACCATCCAAATGATGAATTAGCTGAAAAAGTTATGAGACCATCTGCTACATTAAATGAGATTATAAACAATATATAATTACATATTGTAACTTAAGCTCTGTATTAATAGAAAGATTAGGATATATCTCCTAATCTTTCTGTGTTTTGTAGTATAATAAATTAATCAAAAAATGTTTTATAAGGAGATTTGATGAGAGGAAAAAGAGTAGGGATTGTAGGAATAGGAAATGTAGGTTCTACATGTGCGTATATCTTAGCTATGAATGGAAAATGCCATGAAGTTATTTTAAGGTCAAGCAGTAATCCTGATAAAGCTAAAGGACTAGCTCTTGATATGTCTCAAGCAGTTCAAGCAGCAAGACATCATACAGTTGTAAAACATGCTCAAGAGCCATCTGATTTAACAGATTGTGATGTAATTGTTATAACAGCAGGAAGTCCTAGACTACCAGGTATGAGTAGAGATGATTTACTTATTAAAAATGCTGAAATAATGAGAAAAAATATGGCAGAGATAAAAGAATATTCTCCAAATGCTATTATTATTCCTGTTTCAAATCCTCTTGATGCAATGGTTTATGTAGCTTTAAAAGAATCTGGTTGGGATAGAAATAGAGTTTTAGGTATGGCTGGTATTTTAGATAGTGCTAGAATGGCTCATTTTGTTTATGAACAATTAGGTTATGGTGCAGGACAAATAAGATGTAGTGTTATGGGTGGACATGGAGATGATATGGTTCCTTTACCTAGATTTTCTACAGTTGCAGGTGTTCCTTTAACTGATCTTTTAACTTGGGATGAGATAAATTTAATTGTTGAAAAAACACAAAATGGTGGTGCTGAAATAGTTGGATTATTAAAAGATGGTAGTGCTTATTATGCTCCAGCAAAAGCAGCTGCACTTATGACAGAAGCTGCTTTAGGTGATACAAAACAGATATATCCTTGTGCTGTTATGCTAGATGGTGAATATGGTTATAAAGATGTTGTTAGTGGTGTTCCTGTTATGATTGGTGCTAATGGTGCAGAAAAAGTTATAGAAGCAAATCTAAATGATGACCAAGATAGAAAGTTTGCAAAATCTGTGGGAAGTGTTAAACAACTTGTAGATGCCCTTTATGATAATAACTTTTATTCAAAATAAATAATATAAATTATTCTATATAAGTAGTGATATACTACTTATATTTTATTTTTATCAGACATTACTTTATAATAATCTCAGTTTTAGAAATATTTTGAAGTTTTTTAAATCCCTTATCAAATGTAATTAATTTACAATTATTATATTCGCAAAAAGCTAAATGAAATATATCAAATGAGCTATTGTATTGTTTACTTGTATTTAGTATTTTTACTACCCTTTGATTTATACTAAAATCTGTAGGTCTTATAAACTGTGATAAAAGATTTAAATTTTCTTCTATAAAACTATCATTTTCTTTTAATTTTTTTGAAACAAATGAAAACTCATAAAGTATCATTTCTGATACAACTATAGTATTATTTTTTATTGATTCTCTAATTAATTTTTTAGATATCTCTTTTTGGTTTTTATCATCTATATTATTACAAAAAGCATAAATATAAATATTTATATCAAAGTATTCCATCTAGTACCATATCATCTATATTTGTAGCTAACTCCATAGTTGCTGTAACTTTATTATCTGATTGTGCCACTAATCTATCAAACTCATCAAGTTGTTCTTGTGTTTTATCATTAATAATACTATTATTATTTACATTCTCATACATTACAACAAAAGTTGCTTTTTTACTGTATTGTATATCTTTATATTCTTTTGGTATATGAACAATACCATTTTCTATAGGTGCTTGAAACTCAACTGCATACATTCTTAAATCCTTTCTATTTTTATAAAATAATATTATCTTAATATTTATAAAATTTAGTTAAAATAACTTTTTTATTTTACTTTCCTAAATTATATATCTTTTCATTAACTATTTTTCTTAACTTTTCAGTTAAAATGTTATCTTGTTCTGTTTTTGAATAAATGGTAACTAAATATAAAATATCATCTTTTTTATAATAAGTTATAATTCGAAAACCTCCACTTTTCCCCGTTGGAATTGAAGAATTAGCAATTCTTACTTTAAAAATATTTTCACCTAAATTTATACCTAATTCTGGATTTAAAGATAACTCATTTATAAATTTAACTAAGTCATCTTTAATTTTTTAACATCTTTTTCAAATCTAGGAATTGTATCTATTTTAAAGTTCATTCAAAAATTCTTGAACTGGTCTTGATTTTAATTTCCCTTGATTTATAAGCTCCACTTCTTTTAATCCGTTTTTAAAATTATTTATAATTTCATCATCTCTGTTATCCAATTTTATAACTTCCACACCATCATTTTTAAAATGTTCTAAAATCCATAAAACTTTTTGTGCTATCACTTCATCTTGAAAATTTACTGCTACTTGCATAATATTATACTCTCTTTTTAATTTATTTTGTAATTATAATATTATCTACTTTTATAATTCCATTGCTTCCATATTTTGGAGGTACTGCCCAACCACCAATAAAGATTTGATTAAAATTACCTAAATTATCACCATTTAAATCATCTATTTTAAGATAAATAGAATTATCTGTTTTATTTAGTATTAAAATATCAATAGTTTTAGATATATGATTATAAGAAATATTAACATGATACCATGTATTTGCAGATGTTGTTATTGACGATACTACTTCAGTAACTCCATTTGTAGTATTAAATCTTATTTTCTTACCATTTTGATTTTCATAACTATTTACAACTTGAAAAGATTTTCCTTCAAGTTTATCTCCATCTATTTTAAATATGTTATTATCAATAAATGAAATGAATGGATATGAGCCAAAATCTGGCTTCACTGGATTAAAATCAAATTCAATACTAAAAGAAGTATCTAAAGGAGTTATATACTTAAAAGTAGGACTTAATCCAACATATTTTCCAATTCCACTAGAAACATCAATTGATTCAGCATAATAATTTTCTTCAATATCATCCCAATATATGATACTTTCATTATTAGAAATAAAATTAGGATTGCTAGAGAAATCTTCACTATAAACAACTGTTGTTTCTTGACCTGTTGTGCTATTTGTAATATTTCCATCTATAACACAATCACTATTAGCATTTACCCAAAAACCATCGCTTTCATTTAAGCTAGATAAACTCATTACTGAAGTATTATTATTTATTATATTTTGTTTTGATATATTTGGTGAGTATGCTTTCCATCTGTTATTAGCAGTATCATAACTCCATATTGTTTCAATACAACTTTTATTAAAAGCATTCATATTAGTAAATCCACTATCAGAACCTTTCATCTGCCAACCATTTACAATATTTATATCTTTAGCATATACTGAGCCTGATAATAACAATGCACTTACTATTGTTGATAATTTATTTTTCATTTTTTAAAAGCTCACAATACTCTTTCGCATGGTAAGATATAATTATATCAGCTCCAGCCCTTTTAAAACCTACCATAGTTTCACACATAACTCTATCATAATCTATAAGTCCAGCTTTTCCTGCATTTTTTAACATCGCATATTCACCACTTACATTATAAACTGCTAACGGTAGATTAGAATTATTTCTAATATCTCTTACTACATCAAGATAAGCTAATGCAGGTTTTACCATAAGTATATCAGCTCCTTGTTTTTCATCTTCTAATGATTCCTCTAAAGCCTCTTTTCTATTTGCTGGGTTCATTTGATACATTTTTCTATCACCGTGAGATGGTGTTGATTCTGCTACATCTCTAAATGGTCCATAATATCCACTAGCAAATTTTGTACTATATGCCATAATTGGTAAATTTTCAAATCCATTTTTATCTAAAGTTTCCCTTAATATTTCTATAATACCGTCCATCATACCACTTGGTGCTATCATATCAACTCCAGCTTTTGCATGAATCAAAGCTTGTTGGGCTGATAATTCTAAAGTTGCATCATTATCAACTGTATCTTTATCACTTAAAACTCCACAATGTCCGTGGTCTGTATATTCACAAAAACAAAGGTCTGTAACTACAAACATATCTGGATATATCTCTTTTATTGCTTTTATTGTTCTACTAATTATACTATTTTCACATAAACATTCACTTCCTATACTATCTTTTATATCAGGAATAGCAAAAAGTATAATTGAATTTAACCCTAAAGTTCTAATATATTCACACTCTTTAAGAATTTCATCTATACTCATTTGATAAACACCCGGCATAGAAGATACTTCATCTTTAATAGATTTACCTTCTTTTACAAATAATGGATATATAAAATCATTTGGAGTTATTGTTGTTTCTTCAACAAGGTTTCTTAAAGTCTGATTAATTCTTAATCTTCTAAATCTTTTAAACATAGCTAAAATCCTTTTTTGTTATAATGTATATAATATTAACAAAATAGGGATTAAATATATATGAAAATAGAAGTTTCTAGTATAGCAAATTTACCTACTACTCACGGTAATTTTTCAATACAATCATTTAAAGAGAGACAAAAAGAGCATCTTGTAATTTTTAAAAAAGGGTTAGATGATACTCCAATAGTAAGAATTCATAGTGAGTGTTTAACTGGTGATGCTATTGGAAGTATAAAATGTGATTGTCAAGCACAATTAAATTATTCATTAGATTTTATAAATAAAAATGGTGGAATGGTTATATATCTTCGTCAAGAGGGTAGAAATATTGGTCTTTTAAATAAAGTAAACGCTTATTCTTTACAAGATGGGGGAATGGATACAGTAGAAGCTAATCATCAATTAGGTTTTTCTTCAGATGAAAGAACTTATGAGATAGTTGATTATATTTTTAACTATTATGATATTCATAAAATAAAACTTATGACAAATAATCCTGCAAAATTAAATGGTATAAAAGTTGAAATAGTAGAGAGAGTTCCTATAAAAGTGGGTGAAACTATCGAAAATACAAACTATTTAAAAACAAAAAAATTAAAAATGAATCATATATTATGAGATTAAAAAATGAATTTGAGAAGTTAGACATAGGATTAGATAAACTTTTTTATAAAAGAATTGAACAATATATCAAACTTTTACAACAATGGGGAAAGATACATAATCTTACTGCTTCATTAGATTATAATGATATAGAAGATAATATTTTTGATAGTTTATATCCATTAAAATTTGTAAATTATTTTCATTCAATAGCAGATGTAGGAACAGGTGCTGGTTATCCAGGTATGATTATAGCTATAGCAAAACCTGATATAAAAACTACATTAATAGAACCAAGAGTTAAGAGAGTTGCTTTTTTAAAATTTGTTAAAAGTGCTTTGAAATTGGAAAATTTAGAAGTTATAGAAGATAGAGTTGAGAATGTTAATGATAGAGTTTTTGATTTGATTACAAGTAGAGCTGTTTCAAATACGAAGTTGCTTTTAAATTTAACTGGAAATATTAGTAATTATGGAACTGAGTATCTTTTTTATAAAGGTAGTTTGTGTGAAGATGAGATTGAAGAGGCAAAGGTTCAAAACTATTTGATAGAAAAAAGAGGAACTAAAAGAAATTATTTATATATAAACAAGAAAGGTAA
>JAYELQ010000059.1:0-2915 GCA_034717655.1 Campylobacterota bacterium | reverse complement strand
ATTTTATAATATTTTTTATTTTAATCAAATTAATTATTTATATTAATTATAAATATTCTCTTTAATGCTTATATAAAATATATTAAGATAGAATATTTAATTATTAATAAAGAAAAGGAAAATAAGATGCTATTAAATAACTTTACACTTTTATATGTTGAAGATGACGATGATGCAAGAGATGTTACATCTACTATTTTAAGACCAAAAGTAAAAGAGTTATTTATAGCTTCTAATGGGGAAGAGGGGTTAGAACTTTATAAACAACATAGTCCAGATATAGTAATAACAGATATAGGTATGCCTCTTATGAATGGGCTAGATATGTGTAAAGAGATAAAAAGTATCAATTATTTTCAATTGATATTAGTTATAACAGCTTTTAATGATATTGCAACTTTAAGAAGTACTATTGATTTAGGTATTGATAAATATATATTAAAACCTTTGTATGATTATAATAAACTTTTTTCTACTTTAGAAAATATGGCAAAGATTTTACAATTAGATATAGATATGAGAAACTCAAAAAGGATATCTGAAATAGAAAACAAAATAAAATCTATGTCCGATATGATAGGTAATATAGCTCATCAATGGAGACAACCTTTGAGTGTAATCTCAACATCTGTAAGTGGTATGCAAATTAATTTAGAGTATGGTATCCATATTGAGGATAAACAAATAGATGAGTGTGCAAATAGAGTTTTGAAAAATACCAAATATTTATCAAAAATCATAGATGATTTTAGCTATTTTTTTGAAGACACATCAACTACATTAACTTTATTTAGTATAAAAGATGCTATTGAACATAATATAGATAAATTAAAAGAGAGTTTTGAAGAGAATAATATTCACATAATTAAAAATATTACAGATATTGAATATTTTCAAAATGAGGAGCAGTTTACTAAATCTATATTAAATATATTTGAGAATGTAAAAGATGTATTTACACTACATAGCGAGATTAAAGATAGATATTTTTTTATAGATGTTTCTAAAAGTAACAATGAGATAGTTTTGATTTTTAAGGATAATGGAGGGGGTATAGCAGAAGCTATATTAAATCGATTATTTGAACCATATTTTACTACAAAACACAAAAGAGTTGGGGCTGGAATAAGTCTTTATATGACAAATCAAGTTATAGTAAATAATTTTAATGGAACTATTTTAGCTCAAAATGAGATATATACTTATAATAAAAAAGAATATAAAGGGGCTAAATTTACAATTAAGCTACCACTTAACTAATATGCAAACACTAAATACAAAATATAAAAATTTAAAGAAATTAAAAATATTTATAAAAGAAAATAATATAAAAGATAGCAGTAGAATATTATTGCAGGTATTTACAGGGGTATGTAATAAACAATATATATTAGATATGATAAATGATATAAAATCACTTTTACCAAATATAAATATAATAGGCTCTTCAACAGATGGTGAGATAGATAACTGCCATATCTCTTCTAATAAAACAATATTAAGTTTCTCTATATTTGAAAAAACAGATATAAAAGTATATTCTGTAGAAGCTAAAAAATCTTGTTTGCAAACATCAAAGTCACTTATAAAGAAAATAAAAAATGAAGATGATGCAGCACTTGGTATAGTTTTTGTAGATGGACTTCATACAAATGGGGAGAGTTTTTTAAAAGCTTTTGATAAATATGCAAAAGATTTAAAAATAGTGGGTGGATTATCTGCTGATAATGCAGAGTTTAAGCAAACTTATATATTTACACAAAATGGTATCAATCAAAGTGGAGTTGTATGTGCTGTATTATATAATAAAGATTTAATAGTAAATACAAATTATAGTTTTGGATGGGAGTCTATAGGTAGAGAGTTTAAAATAACAAAAGCTGTTGAGAATAGAGTTTATAGTATAAATGGTCAAACACCTGTGGAGCTTTATGGTAAATATTTGGGTGAGTATATAAAAGATAAACTCCCAACAACAGGTATAGAATTTCCTCTTATAGTAAAAAGGGGAGATAGAAAAGTAGCTAGGGCTGTAATTGGAAAAGAGGATGATGGCTCTTTGATATTTGCAGGTAATCTTAAAAAAGGTGATATTGTAACTTTTGGATATGGAAATGTTGAACATATAATCAAAGATGCACATAAGCTTTATGATGAAACAAGTAAGCTTGAGGTTGAGTCTATTTTTGTATATTCTTGTATGGCTTGGAGAAGGTTACTTGAATCAAAAATAAAAATAAAGTTAAAACCATTGAGTAAAATAGCTAATGTAAGTGGTTTTTTCACTTATGGTGAGTTTCTTTATATATCAAAAGAGCATTGCTCAAAACTTGGAAATGAAACTATCTCTATAGTTACTATTAGTGAAAAAAAGAATATAAAAAAGGCTGATATAGATGTTGATTTTAAATATAAACACGAAAATTTTGATACACTACACTCCCTAACTCATCTTATAAAACAAACAACTCAAGAGTTAAATGATATTAATAATAATTTAGAGATAAAAATATCAAAAAAAGTAAAAGAGGTTAAAAATAAAAATAAAATTTTATTTCAACAATCAAAAATGGCAGCTATGGGTGAGATGATGGGAAATATAGCTCATCAATGGAGACAACCTTTGAATATACTAGGAGCTCTTAATTGTAGTTTGGAGATAGAATATAATAATGGTACTTTAGATAAAGAAGTATTAAAAAGTATCACATCTAAAAATGTAGAAACTATTAAAAGAATGGATCAAACAATAGAAGATTTTAGAAACTTTTTTAAACCTGATAAAATAAGAAAATTATTTAATATAAAAGATAGTTTGAAAACTATTTTAAAAATAACAGAATATAGTTTGATAAATAATAATATAACTATAAATATAAATAATATAGATGATGATATAGAGATGTATGGATATA
>JAYELQ010000058.1:0-2922 GCA_034717655.1 Campylobacterota bacterium | reverse complement strand
TTTTAATATTATCTAAAATATTTTTAATATTAGAAATTATATCATCTTTACTACTATCTTCTAATTTTAGTATATCATTTGCAGTTATTATATCTATCTCCCCTGTTACTATAGCATTTTTAATAGTTTTAAATTGCTCTTTATCTAAAATCTTATTTTTAAGACATTTTTTTATAAATATTATTGTTTTTTGCTCTACACCTTTTGTAATCTTACCCTCTGCTTTGATTTTATTTAATTTATCAAATTCATCTTTACAATACTTAATAGTATTTTCAATATGATTACGATTTGCTTTATATTCTATTATTTTATTATGTTTATTCTTTTTTAAAACTTTTACTATCTCTAAAAAACTTATAGGTTTTACCTCTATATTATCAACACAATAATATCTTATATCATCATCTACTTCTAATACAATATAGCTTTTATTGTAGTTACCTTTTGTAGTTACAGCTAACTCTTTTGGTAGATTAACTATATTATTAAACTCATCTATATCTTTATCTCTAAATTCTCTTAACTCTTCTAAAAAGTCTAGCTCTTCATCTCTCTCTTTTGATGCTTTTTGATACTCGTTAAAAAGTTTAACTGTGGATACCTCTTCGTTTTCTGTATATATTTTATTATCTTCACCCAAAGTGGTATGAAATGCTTGTAGTTTTACATAAGCTTTTTGTGAAAGTTTGATTAATTTCTCAATATTTGAAGATGGTTTAAAATTATGTACATATATAAAATCTGCTTTTGTACCTATCCTATTTACTCTCCCTATTCTTTGTATTAATTTTGTTGCATTCCAAGGGATATCATAGTTATATATTATATTACTTCTATGTAGGTTTATACCTTCACTTAAAGTATCTGTAGTTACTATTATATTAAAATCATTTTTTTGATTCTCTATAGGATAATTTGCATCAAAACTTTCTCTAATGATTTGTTTTTTATCATCACGATTATCAAAATAATATTTTATCATTATTTGGTAATTTAGTTTCTAAATATTTAGATGTATCTTTAGATTCTGTAAATACAACTATCTTTTTTTCTATATGGTTAGTTAAATCTTGAGATACTATCTCATCTATAAACTTATCAACTTTTGGGTCATCTTTATTATCTCTCCATAACTCTACTAAATCTTCTAATACTAATAAATCTGCTTCTAGTTTTTCTAAATAACCATATTTAAAATCGTTTTGAGATAATATTTTAATATCACCTTTTTCTATTAATTTCTCTATAAATTTATCATAATCACTATTGATAGTTTCATCATAATTTAAAATATCACTAGCTTTTTTACCTAAATATATTTTATCATTTTTAAAATTTTTTATAAACTCTTGATATTTTATTAATTGCCTATTTATTGATATATTAAAAGCATAAAAAGAGCTTTCAAATCTTTTGATTAATAGATTTCTCATCAAAGTAGATAAAGCATTATGTTCAAAAATATTATCACTCTCATTTGGATAATAAGTTTCTCTAGCTTTAGTAGTTAAATATGCTAAAGTATTAAATCTTTCATATTTTAATTTATCAACTAATATATTAGCTGTTTTTTCAAATATACTATTTAATGGCTCTTTCATCTCATATTCGTGTTCTTTCAATGGTTTGACTTCTGGTATTGTTAGTCCTTGATTAATAAGTTCTGACATATACATAGAGTGAGCTTCTATATCTGTTCTTGTTCTTCTTATCATTATATTTCGTAAAACTTTATCTCTTATTTGTATTGATATATTTTCTAATGATTTTTTATCAATATTACCATCATCTGAGTTTATAATATCTTGATATTCAGAGTTTAGAGTATTAAAAAATCTATCTAAATTTTCACAAGTAGAGATAGTAGAGTTTTTCATATTCTGAAATAAATTTAATTGACTATGTAAATCTTTTGGACTATTATTTTGTGGTGTTGCAGATAAAAGTATAACTTTTTTATCTTTACAAATTTTAGCTAATTTTTCATACCTTTTTGTTTTAATATTTTTAAATTTATGAGATTCATCAACTATAATTAGTTTATATTTTGAACTATCTATTTTATCTAATGAAGAGAAAGATATAATATCATAATTTTTAATCTCAAAAGTATCAAAAGTATCCATCCATTGTGATTTTATAGCAGGTGGGATAACTATTAATATTTTTTTTATAAGTAAAGGTTCTAGTTTTTTACATAACATAGCAGTTACAACTGTTTTTCCAAGACCCACCACATCAGATAAAAAAAAACCATTATGTTTATCTAATTTATCAATACCATCGTTTACAGCTTCAACTTGATAAGATAATTGTTTATATCCATCTGGTACAAAAATATCATCAGAGTTTATAAAATTAATTCTATTTCCAAAATGCTCTATTAAAAGCTTTATATAAACTTGAAAAGTAGTAAGAGTATTTTTATTTTTATCTATATTATCTATTTTAATAAAAGGGATTATATAGTTATCAACATCCTCTTTTGTAAACTCTCTTGATTGATTATCCCATATATCCATAAAAATTTCATAAGCAAATTTTATATCATCGTTATCTTTTAATTCAACATTTATCTCAATATTTCCATCACTACTTAATCCACTATGAGTTAAATTTGAAGAACCTGTTATAACAGAACCATTATATTTTAATCCTGTTCTTTGTTCTTTTATATCATCTCTTAATATATAGATTTTAGCATGAAGATTATTTGTGTTATAAATTTTCATTTTTATTTTTTGAGTTAATAACATTTTGGATAATATATCAATATTTAAATATTTATTACTGTTACTATCTTTATTAAATAAGAGTATTTGTTCTTTTGAAAACTCCTCTTTTATTAATTTACTATTTTCAATAGATTTAAATGTTGCATTATCAATATTAATTCCAACTAATATTTTTAACTCTTCT
>JAYELQ010000057.1:0-2945 GCA_034717655.1 Campylobacterota bacterium | reverse complement strand
TATGATGAAAAAAGCAGAAAAATTCAAATCTACTATTTTAGAAAATTCAGAAAAACAAAAAGTGCCACCTGCTTTAGTATATGCGATTATGCATAGTGAGAGCTCTTTTAATCCAATGGCAAGGTCTCATATTCCAGCTTTTGGTCTTATGCAAATAGTTCCTAAAAGTGCTGGAATTGATGCATATCAATATCTTTATAAGAAAAAAAGAGTTTTAACATCTGATTATTTATATAATTCTGATAAAAATATCAATATAGGTTCTGCTTATTTACATATATTATATTATAGATATTTAAGAAAAATAAAAGACCCTCAAAGTAAACTTTATTGTACAATAGCAGCTTATAATACAGGAGCTGGAAATGTAGCAAAAGCTTTTATAGGTAGTAGGAATATATCTAAAGCATCTGTAAAAATAAATAGTATCTCTAGTGATGAAGTTTATCAAAAGCTTTTAAAAGATTTACCTTATGATGAAACAAAAAACTATTTAAAAAAAGTGACAAAAAGAATATCTTCTTACAAGAAATTCTTATCTAAAAAATAAAAATATAAAAGGATAGATTATGATAGATATAACTAATATAATAAAAGGTAACAAAAGGTTTAGAGAATTACATTTTCCAAAACTAGAAGATAGATTTGATGATTTAGTTGAAAATGGACAAAAACCAAAAATATTATTTATATGTTGTAGTGATAGTAGAGTTGTACCTGATTTAATAGTAGATAGTAAACCAGGAGATTTATTTGTATTAAGAAATATAGGTAACTTTGTTCCACCTTATAAAAATGATACAGACTTTCATGGCTCAAGTGCTGCTATTGAATATGCTGTTAGTGTTTTAGAAGTTGAAGATATTATAGTATGTGGACATTCCCACTGTGGGGCTTGTGCATCTTTATATCAAGACTTAAAAGATGAAGAGAATCTTGTTCATGTAAATAAATGGCTTGAGTTAGGGAAAAATGCAAAAGTAAATATAGATATTCAAACATTAAAGAAAAAGAAAAGAAATAAAATTTTAAGAAAAACAGAAAAAGATTCTATAAAATATCAACTATCAAATCTTTTAACTTATCCAGATGTACTTAGAAAAATAAAATCAAAAAAACTTAATATTCACGGATGGTACTATAAAATAGAAGATGGTATTATCTCTTGTTACGATAAAGAAAACAATAATTTTAAAGACTTAAAATAAAGTAAATATCAATATTAAATTAGATATAATTCCAAATAAATTAAAAAAAGAAGGTATCTCTATGTTTTCTAAAAAAATAATAATACTAATAACTTTATTAGTATCTATATTAAATGCAAAATCTAATTATGTATTATATGATGATGGATTATTAGATAAAAGGGCTTATGATAAAATAAAACAAATAGGTGATGAAGTAAAAGCAAAAATCGGTGTAAATCTTTATGTAGATATCAAAGCAGATAATGGTATAAATATCAAAGATGATAGAAAATCTAGAATAGAGCAGATGAGAGAAAAAGAGGCTTTATTAACAAAAGATTTAAAACCACCATTTGTTGTTCTTACTATGGCAGTTGAACAAAGATATGCGGGAATTTTAACATCTCCTGATTTAAAAGATATTATTGATAAAGATGATATTTTAGGTGGTTATGTTATCCCTTTATTAGCATCAAAAGACAAAAATACTCTATTTGCAAAGTGTAGTGCAGCTTCATTAAATGGTTTTGCACAAATAGGTGATAGTTTAGCATCACATCAAAATATAGAGTTAGTTTCAAGTATAGGTAGTGAGGGTAAAACAGCTGGAACTATATGGCGAGTTTTTATGTATACACTAGTAGTAATAGGTATAGTTTTATATACTGTTATTATTTTAAGAGAAAAGAAATATAAAAAAATAAACGAAGAGAAAGAGAAAAATAATGAAAGAAAATAAAGAGTCTAAACCTATGCCTAAATGGCTTGTATATACATTGTTTATTCTTAAGTTTGTATTTAGTTTAGCTCTTATTTATTGGACTATTTATATGACTATGACTTCAGATGTTGGTCTTGATGATGATAATGCATTTTTAAGTACTTATCAATCTGTTGATGATAACTTCAATACTATATCTAAAAATAATATTGATTTTAATAATAAATATAATCTAAAAATAATTATTAATAATGAAACTATTAATGGATTAAGTTATGAAGATGTATTTTTAGCACAAAGAGCTATTAGTAATAGAAAAGATAAAAAGAATATATTAAATGTAGGGGATAATAAATTTACTATTTTAATTGAAGATAAAAATGGAAATAAAATAGAAAATAAAAATGTAAATATTTTAGTTACAAGGTCAACAAATCATACAGAAGATATAAAACTATCTATTCAAAATAATGAAATAGAGAAAAACTTTAAAATAAAAGGTAAAGGTTATTGGAATATTACAGGTACAGTTAATATAAATGAAGATAGTGGTACATTTTATATTAAAACAAATGCAAATTTAAAAAGTAATTAATACTATGAAAATAGCAAAAAATATAAAAGATTTAGTTGGGAATACTCCTATAATACAACTAAATAATATAAATAGTAATATATATGCAAAATGTGAATTTATGAATCCAACTGGTTCTGTAAAAGATAGAATTGGTATGAATATGATACATAAAGCTTTAGAAGATAGTACTATTAATATAAACTCCCATATAGTAGAACCAACAAGTGGAAATACTGGTATAGCGTTAGCTAGTCAATGTGCTTCACTTGGTATAAAACTAACACTTACTATGCCTGAGTCTATGAGTATAGAAAGAAGAAAGTTAATAAGTATTTTTGGTGCAAATATAGTTTTAACTCCATCTAATTTAGGTATGCAAGGCTCTATAGATAAAGCTAAAGAGATAGTAAAATCAGATGAAAAAGCTATACTATTAGACCAATTCTCAAATATCTAT
>JAYELQ010000056.1:0-14312 GCA_034717655.1 Campylobacterota bacterium | reverse complement strand
TTTAACCTTTTATGAATAAATTATTCTTTGTATTTATATGTTATTATAGCTAAAAAATGATCATAAAGGCTTTAAATAAAGGTTTTTTTTGGATTTATTTTTGGGTGTTACTGTGCAGTGGTCTCTTAGTTCTTATGTAGGTAATATCACCGCTCCATACTTCATTTGCAATTGGTACATTAATAGTTTTAGTTCTCCCACTTATAGTCCAATATTCTTTAAGTAGATATTTATAAGTATAGTGTTGTTTATTTTTAATACTTGTAAGCTTTTTTTTATGTGGATATATTGCATTTACACCAAGTAACTGCATATATTTTAAAACTCTATCCTTACCAATATTATATCCATCTTCTAAAAGTTGTTGATGAATAAATCTATATCCATACTCTGGATTATCTGTATAAATCTCATCCATACTATTAAGTATCTGTAAATTTATATTACTCATTGGTTTTGGAATATAGTAAAGACTACTTCTACTAATATCTAACATATTGCATTGACCTTGTAGTGATATATTAAGCTCAGATTTGATCAATAATTTTTTAGTTTTATAATCCAAGCTCTTTAACTTTTTTACTGCCCAATCTTTCTCTATTGTTGTTTTACCTAGTGCTTTATGTAACTCTCCTATCTCTTCATCTTTAGCTTCAAGTTGAGCCTTATATTCACTAACTGCTTTTGCTGGTTCCATAGCAATTGCAGCATTGTCCAAAAATTGTTTTTTCCAGTTTCCAATAGTCTTTGCTGTTATCTGATACTTAGCTGCTAATTGTCCAATTGTTTGATCTTCTTTAATTAATTCTAGGACTATTTGTACTTTTTTCTCTGCACTATATATCAATAAGTTTTTTAAAGGTAATCTCAAAATAATTATAGAAGAGATAGTTAAAAAAATATTATAATAAAATAATACTATTCACAATAAAATATAACTTTTAAGCTTTATTTTAATATACTTATATTTATTAAAATAAGGAGTTTTAAATGTATAGAAAGGTATTCTATCCACTTTTTTTATTAGCCATTGGTTATCTACTTCTAATAAATAATGATGCCAAAACAATTATAGCAGGTATTGCTATATTTTTAATTGGTATGGTTTTTATGGAAGATGGATTTAAATTGTTTAGTGGAGGTTTACTAGAAAAAGTTCTAGCAAAAAGTACCTCAAATGTCCCTAAAGCAATAGGAACAGGATTTGTAGCAACTGCTATAGTGCAAAGTTCATCTTTAATTAGTATTATTGTTATATCTTTTTTAAGTGCAGAGCTTATTAGTTTAGCAGGTGCAGTTGGGGTAGTGTTTGGTTCAAATATTGGTACAACTACAACAGCTTGGATAGTTTCGGCATTTGGAGTAAAAATAAAAATAGCTCACTATGCTATGCCTATGCTTATATTTGGAGTAGTGTTTAGATTTTCAAATAAAACAAGTTTACAAGGTTTAGGAAATATTTTAGTTGGACTTGGATTTGTATTTTTGGGTATAGGGTATATGAAAGAGGGGTTTGAAACTCTAAAAGAGGGTCTTGATTTAGCTGCTTATGCTATAGATGGATATCTTGGAGTTTTAGTATATATATTATTAGGAGCTATTGCTACTATTGTTATACAATCAAGTAGTGCTACAGTTGCTCTTATTATTACAGCTCTTGCTACTGGTCAAATAGATTATATAAACGGTTTAGAACTTGCAATTGGAGCAAATATAGGTACAACTGTAACTGCTGTAATTGGTGCTATGACATCTAATTCAAATGGAAAAAGATTAGCAGTGGCACATTTTATATTCAATATGATAACAGGTGCAATTGCTATTATTTTTCTTTATCCTTTAGCTTCTTTAGTTGATACTATGTCAGCTTCTATGGGTATAGGGGCAGAAGATTATGCGATGAAACTTGCACTGTTTCACACTATATTTAATCTTATTGGTGTACTTGCTGTTTCACCTTTTACACATAAACTTGTAAAATTTCTAAAAACATTATTTATAGAAAATGAGGAAAAAATTGATAGAGCAAAATATCTTGATGATGTTGTTATTAATGTTCCACAAACAGCTATAGTATCTTTACAAAAAGAGATAGAGCATCTTTATGATAATGCTTCACAAATATTATCTCACTCATTATCACTACATAGAGATGATTATTATGGACAAAAAGATATATTAGATATTGTAAAAAAGTCTGATAGAGTTATTGATATTGATATTGATGAAAAATATCAAACATCTATAAAAGAGTTATATGGAGATATAATTAAATATTCATCTTTAGCTCAAGAGCATATGGATGAAAATGATATGAGAAGAGTTTATAACTATAAAGTAGCTTCAAAAGATATAGTTGAATCGATTAAAGATGCACAAGAGTTACAAAAGAATATTAAAATATATCTATCAAGTGATAATAGTTTTATACAAAAAGAGTATAATTTCTTAAGAGAAAGGATAGCTTTTATATTAAATAGAATTAATAATATTAGACATCAAGAGAATGATATAGATTCTTTGACTAAAATAGAGTTACTTAAAGTTGATATAAAAGATATAGATATGGTTGAAAATGGTGTAATAGATAAACTAATTAGAGATAACTCTATTACTACAAAAATGGCAACATCTTTAATAAATGATTCTACATTTGCTTATAATATCTCTAAAAAACTTATAGAGATAGCATCAGTATTATGGATTAAAGATAAAGAGATACTAGAACTAACAGAGGAAGAGATATGAAACTAAAAGATATATATGAAAAAGTAAATAATTTTTTTAATGAAAATGAAAATCAAGAAGAGCTAAAATCAAAGAAAATTAAAAAAATGAAGAAAGAGCTTGCAGAAAAAATTGCAAAAACAAAAGAGAAACTAAAAACAGCAAAAACAGATAAGAAAAAAGATAGTTTAAAAAAAGAGTTAGAGATTATGAAAAAATTGTTGATTAAGTTGTCTTAGTATATAATATCCTTATTTAAATAAAAAGGGATTTTATATATGGAATTAGTTTCAACATCAATACAATGGCATGTAGGGGGTATTGTTCTTCTATTAGGTGTAATAGTTTTTAATCTTTACTCTGTATTAAAAATTGAGAATTTTATGGAGTTAAGTAAAAGATTAAAAGTTTTAACACCTATTTTTCATACTTTAAATTTAGTTGTTGCATATACAGGGGCTATTGTATCTGCATTTTCACATGATTTAAGTATAACAGTTATACTTATGAGTATTACTACTATATTTATTATGGTTTTAGAGATTAAAAGATATAAAAAAATGAGAGTTATAAAACTAGCAGAGATTGAAAAACAAAATGAATTTCGTAAATTTGCTAAAAGAGTATATCTTTTACAAATATCTGCATTGGTGACTACATTTGTAATATCTAAACTATTTTAATTAAAAGTAGATAGATGCAGTTTATATTTCATACAGATGCAAAAAATAAAACTTTAAATATAGAAGAAGAACTTCACAAATATATATTTAAAGTTAGACGACATAATATAGAAAAAGAGCTTTATTTTAGAAATTTAAAAGATAAAAATATCTATAAATATAAAGTTCTTTCTATAAATAGAAGAAGAACAACCTTAAAACTTATAGATTTTGAAGAGCTAATAATAGAACCTTCAAAAAAACTTCATATAGGTTGGTGTCTTATTGATTTTAAATCTATAGAAAAGAATATAGCAAGTCTAAATGAATTAGGTGTTACTAAAATCACATTTATAGATTGTGAATACTCTCAAAAATATAAAATAAATTATGAAAAGCTAAATAAACTTCTTATAAACTCTAGTCAACAATCAGGAAGAAGTAATATTATAGAGTTAGATAATTGTGATAATTTAGATGATTTTATAAAAGAAAATAAGAACTCTTATATGTTTAATTTCTCGAAAAACAGTATAGATAATAAGAAAAATGATATAGATACTATTATATTGGGTTGTGAAGGTGGATTTTCAAAGAATGAGATATCTAAATTTGAACAAAATAAAATAGTTGGAATAGATTCAAATATAATACTAAGAAGTGAAACAGCCATTATAACAATAGCATCTAAATTATTGGTATAAAATATGAGAAAAAAACTAAAAAAAATTAGTAAAAATGAAAAAATAAATAATTTTATGAAAAATTATAAAATACCACAAGAGTATTTAGCTACAAATAGAAAAATGATAACACGAGCTATTTTTCTAGGTATATTTATAGCTCTTATACCTATGCCTATGCAGATGGTTGCTATAATTCTTTTTATCCCTTTTATAAAATTTAATGTACCCTTAGCTTTAGCTATGTGTTGGGTAACAAATCCTTTTACTATGCCTATTATATATTATGTAGAGTATACAACAGGTAGTTTTGTACTAAATATCCCTATTGAAAAAGTAGAAATGAGTATAGAGTGGTTCTCTAATAATATATCAAATATTTTTATACCACTTTATTTTGGAGCATTCTTTTATTCTATATTATTATCTACAACTAGTTATTTTTTAGTGAACTTTTTTTGGAGAAACTCTGTTAAAAAAGATAAAAATATACATTACAAAAATAGAAAATAAAAAATTTATAAATATTATATAAACTTTTAGATATAATAATAAAAAAAATAAAAGGTCAATCAAAATATGAATAAATCATTTTTACTATTTTTAGCTCTTAGTTCTTCATACATATCTTTTGCAAATTCACTTACTCCAGAATTAGTAGCGGTTAAAGAGCCTTCAAGATATGAATCATTTGTAAAATTACAAAAAGTTATATCTGCTGTAGAGTTATTATATGTAGATGATATTAATTTATCTACAATTGTTGATAAATCAATAAATGGTCTTTTACACGAACTAGATGCGCACTCTTCTATGTTAAATAAAGATAGCTATAAAGATATGAAAGTTGAAACAAAAGGTGAGTTTGGTGGTCTTGGTATTGTTGTTGGTCAAAGAGATGGTGCGTTAACTGTAATATCTCCAATAGATGACACACCTGCATTTGAAGCTGGAGTTAAAGCAGGTGATATTATCCTTAAAATAGATAACCTTTCAACTATAAATATGAGTTTATCTGATTCTGTTGATATTATGAGGGGTAAAGTTGGAACACCTATAGAGATAACTATAGTTAGAAAAGGTGAATTAGAGCCTATAAAAATAAAAATAATAAGAGATGTAATTAAAATAAAATCAGTTTATGCAAAAACTATAAATAAAGATATTTTATATCTAAGGGTAGCTTCTTTTATGAATATGAATATATCTGAAGATTTAAAAAAAGCTATCTTAAAACACAAAGATACAACAAAAGCTATAGTTCTTGACCTTAGAAATAACCCCGGTGGACTTTTAGGTGAAGCTATAGATACTATAGATTTATTTGTAGATGAGGGGATAGCTGTATCTCAAAAAGGTAGAGTAGAATCTGAAAATCAAGTATATAAACTTTCTCAAAGAGCAACTATTACAGATGTTCCTTTAGTAGTTCTTGTAAATCAAGGAAGTGCTAGTGCTAGTGAGATTGTAAGTGGTGGTTTACAAGATTTAAAAAGAGCTGTAGTTATGGGTAAAAATAGTTTTGGTAAAGGTTCTGTTCAAAGAATAATACCTATTAAAAATGATGGTAGTGAAGCTATAAAGCTAACTATTGCTAAATATTATCTTCCAAGTGGAAGAACAATACAAGCAAAAGGTATAACTCCAGATATAGAAGTTTATGCAGGTAAAGTTATATCTGAAAAGAAATCAGAATTTGCAATAAAAGAATCTAATATGATAAAACATCTAAAAGGTGAATTATCAAAAGTTGATTCAAATGAAACAAGTGTAACTAAAAAAAATAATCTTAAAGATAATATTGAAGATATCAATAAAACAATAATTACTAAAGAAGATTTATTAAAAGATAATCAACTAAATAGTGCTGTAAATGTACTAAAATCATTAATTTTAATGAATAAAAACTAAAAAAAAGGATAAAAAATGGAAAAAACAGAACTACTATATGAAGGTAAAGCAAAAAAGATTTGGCAAACAGAAGATGAAAATCTTGTAATATCTGAATTTAAAGACTCATTAACAGCTTTTAATGGTGAAAAAAAGTCAAGTGAAACAGGTAAAGGTGCTTTAAATAATAAAATATCAACAGAACTTTTTAAACTTCTTGAAGAGAATGGTATCCCTACACACTTTAAAGAGATGTTAGATGATAATCATATGCTTCATAAAAAAGCTGATGTTATTTTAATAGAGGTTATTGTAAGAAATATAGCAACAGGAAGTTTAACTAGAACTTTAGGTATAGAAGATGGTCTAGTTTTACCATTTACTTTAGTTGAGTTTGATTATAAAGATGATGATTTAGGTGACCCTAAACTAAATGACCAACATGCTCTTATATTGGGTCTTGTAGATTATCAAGATGAGTTAGATAAACTAAGAAGAATGGCTAGACAAATAAATGATATTTTAAAGCCATATTTTGCACAAATTGGTTTAAATCTTGTTGATTTTAAACTTGAATTTGGTAAAGATAAAGATAATAATATTATTTTAATAGATGAAATTTCTCCTGATAACTGTAGATTTTGGGATATAGAAACAGGTGAGAAAATGGATAAAGATAGGTTTAGACAAGGTATGGGTGGTATAAAAGTAGCTTATGAAGAAGTTTTAAATAGAATACTAAACAAGTAAAAGAAGGATATAAATATGAGAGCAATAGTAAATATAGGATTAAAACAAGGTGTATTAGATGACCAAGGTAAAGCTACACACCATACACTAGATACAATTGGATTTAAAGATATTGTAAAAGATATAAGAGTAAAAAAACAGATAGTTATAGAGTTAAACTCTACAAGTGAAGATGAAGCAAAAACTGAAGTTACAAAGATGTGTGAACAACTTTTAGCAAATACTGTAATTGAAGATTACGAAATTATTATAGAGCTTTAATTATGAATGTTGTAGTTTTACAATTTCCTGGAACAAACTGTGAATATGATGCTAAATATGCATTTGAGAAATTAGGAGCAACTGTATCAATTATATGGTACAAAGATACAACTATAGCTCCAAATACAGACCTTGTTGTTTTACCAGGTGGGTTTTCTTATGGAGACTACCTAAGAAGTGGAGCATTAGCAAAAATTTCACCTATTATGAGTGGTGTTAAAGAGTATGCTTCAAATGGTGGAAAAGTTTTAGGTATATGTAATGGATTTCAAATACTTACAGAATCTGGACTTTTACCAGGTGCTTTAAAAAGAAATAATAATCTTCATTTTATATCAAAATATCATACTATGAAAGTTATTAATAATAACAATTCATTTCTAAATAGATTAGAAAAGTCTGATATTTTAGATATACCTGTAGCACATCACGATGGTAACTATTATATAGATGAAGCAGGATTAAAAGAGCTTCAAGAAAATGAACAAATACTACTTCAATATTGCCAAAAAGATGGAACAACAACATCGTTAAATGGTAGTGTAGAGCATATAGCTGGTATTTGTAATAAAGAAAAAAATGTATTTGGTCTTATGCCACATCCAGAAAGAGCTATGGAAGAGCTTTTAGGTGGTAGTGATGGTATAAAAATGCTAGAAGGTTTTTTCTCTAATAAATAAATTTTGAAACTACTAACATTATCTCTATTATTTACTATTTTATTTATAACTTACTCTTTTGGTGAAGAAAATATTTCACCAAAAGATATATATGTAGAATATATCTCTTATCCAAAAAGAGTCTTTACAAAACAAAATTTTAAAATCAAGTTAAAAGCAACTATACTAAAAGATAAAGATAGTTTTAACAAGATAGAAACTTCTTTTTCAGACCATAAAAATATAAAACTAATAAGCACTCCAAATTGGTTACAAAAAAGTGAAAAGGTTTACTATTTAGAACTTTTTTTTAAAACAGAAGACACTCAATTTGTATTACCAAGAATATTTATATCGCTTGAGCAAAATAATACAATAAAAAGTGCAATATCAATAAAGCCTCCTGATGTAAAATTTGAAGAGATTGCTATAAATCAAGAACTTTTTTCAAATATTATAGCAAAAAACATCGATATATTAACAGTAAAAACAAAGCAATATAATAATAATACTTTATTAACAACAATAAATATAAAAGGTCAAAATAGTAATCTTGAAGAGACTTATATTAGAAATTATGAATCACAAGGTATAAAAAGTCTTACATCAAAAGTAGATACTCAAAACCTTTTTTATTATGTGATGATACCTATCCATACAAAATATATAAAATTCAATTACTATAATACAATTTTTAAAGATTTTGTACCTATAAAACTACCTATTAATTTAGAAAATGAATTAGTTAGTACACAAACAGATTTAAATCCAAATAAAAGTAATATAATAATATATTATCAACTCTTTCTATTATCTCTTATTGTTATATCCACTGTTATATATCTATTAACAAAAGAGGAAAAATATATCTTTTTTATAGTTGTTTTTATATTTATTTTAGCATATCTATTTATACCTAATAAAAAAATTTTATTAAATAAGGGTGATAAGGTATATATTTTACCTACACAAAACTCTATTGTGTATAAAATATTAACTAAAAAAGAGTTAGTGGAGGTTATAAATGAGAAAAAGAACTATAAAAAAATATTATTTAATAATGAAAATGTAGGATGGGTAAAATATGATAGATAAAATAAGAGCAATGTTTACAATTGTACAGATGATGATAACTATAAGTATTATTATTATATTAATGTATATATTTAGAAAAAACAATGGTAAAAAAGTTAGATACTATTGGTCAAAAATGCAGATGAAACTAATGGGTATAAAACTAGATATAGAGGGGGAAATAGATAATGAAGCAGATATGTTAATTATCAATCATCAATCCCTTTTAGATATTATTATTCTTGAATATTTACATAAAAAAGATTTAGTATGGGTTGCCAAAAAAGAGATATCAAATCTCTTTTTGTTTGGTCATATTATAAAAGCCCCAAATATGATAGAGGTAGAGAGGGAGAGTAAAACAAGCTTAGTAAAACTACTAAAAGATGTAAAAGAGCAGATAAAACAAAAAAGAGTTATATCTATTTTTCCAGAAGGTACAAGAACTAATGGTAAAAAACTAAGAAAATTCAAAGTTGGTGCAAAACTAATAGCTGAAAAGAATAATCTAAATGTTCAACCTATTATTATAGTTGGCTCAAGAGAGATATTAGACTCTCAAAAAATAAAACATAAACCAGGAGTTGTAAAAATAATTTGTTTACCTACAGTTAAAGCAGAACGAAAAACAACTTGGTATGAAGAGTGTGAAAAAGATATGAATGATGTTTTAAATAAAAATATAGATAAAAATGACATTTAATTTTTATAATGTTTTAGCAGTTGGAGCTGGTGGTTTTTTGGGGGCTATTAGTAGATTTTATATCTCAACAGAAATTATAAGAGTATTTCCAAATAGTATCCCTATGAGTACTTTATTTGTTAATATTATAGGTAGTTTTCTAATGGGACTACTTGTAACTATATTTTTACACTTTACACCATCAGAACCTTTAAAAGGATTTTTAACTATTGGTTTCTTAGGAGCATTAACAACATACTCAACTTTTGCAATAGAGAGTTATAATCTACTTAATAATAATTTTTACTATGGGGTATTAAATATATTACTAAATGCAATTGGTACTATAATAAGTGTTGCTATAGGGTATAAAATAGCTTCAAAAATTTTAGCTTAAACTCAACTCTTCAAACTTAAGCTTTGCATCTTCTAAAAGCTTTTGGGCTATATCTAACTTCTCTAAACCATTTTTATAAATCTCAACACTTTGACTAAGTGTAATTTCTGGGTCTAATAGTTTATCTAAAAGCTCTTTAGCTTCATCTATCTTATCTTCAAATTTAATATCTTCTTTATTACTCATAATTTCCCTCTAACATATCTATAATTTTATCTTCAAACTTATCAACTTCAACTAAAAATGCATCGTGACCATATTTACTATCTATCATATCATAGGTACAATTATTTCCATTTCCTATTTTGTCCATTATTATTTTTATCTCCTCCATCTCTTGTGGGAAAAATAAAATATCTCCACTAAATGATATAAGATGAAGTTTAGATTTTATTTTAGCTAATGAATCTTCTAAAGTATCTTCACCCCTTGCTGAATTAAAAATATTTATTGTTTTTACAATATAAAGATAACTCAATGGGTCAAAATGGTGTGGAAAGTTATATCCATTATATTCTAAATATCTCTCAACTTCAAATCTTCCAAATAGTTCATAAAGTCCATCTTGTTGAGTATAATTTCTTCCAAACTTACTATCCATACTATCTTTAGATAGATAAGATATATGTCCAGCCATTCTACCAACTGCCAAACCTTTTAAACCATTTTTCTTTATATCTTCACTATTATAATATCCATCTTTAAAATCAGGGTCATTTCTTATAGCTTCTATTGTAACTTTGTTAAAAGCTATAGCCCAAGGTCTTGTATATGCTGTTGTTGCAAGTGGTATAATAATATCTGCAAAATCAGGATATTCTATAGCATAACATAACGCTTGCATACCACCCATAGAACCACCAATTACAGCTTTTACATGATTTATACCAAGATAAGTCAAAAGATTTTTTTGAGCCTTTACAATATCACTTATTGTTAAAACAGGAAACTTAAATCTATAAGGTTTATTGCTATTTGGCATATTACTCATAGGTCCTGTTGAACCAAAACAACTTCCTATATTATTTGAAGCCACTACAAAATATTTAAGTGTATCTATAGCTTTCCCTTCACCTATTAAAGCATCCCAATATCCAGCTTTTCTATCACCTTCATAAATACCTGCTGCATGAGCAGAACCACTTAAAGCATGAGTGATAACTATAACATTTGATTTATCTTTATTTATAGTACCGTAAGTTTCATAAGCTACTTGATAACTCTCTAACCTTCTACCACTTTCAAGATGAAGAACCTCATCAAAAGTTGCTATATTTGTTGAAATTTTCAAACTCTATCCTATTTTTATTCTTTTGTTCTGATTGGAAGTTTTATAATAAAACTAGCTCCATTATACTCTTTTTCATTATAAATAAAAGTTGTATTCAAAGACTCTATAGAACCTTGAAAACTTTTTATAATATTATATGTCATATGTAAACCCAAACCTGTACCTTGAGACTTATGTTTTGTACTAAAATATGGTTCAAAAATCTTAGGTAATACATCTAAAGGTATCCCACCTGCATTATCTTTATATAATATTACAAGATTATCCTCATCTTTATAAACATCTATTATTACCACTTTATTTAAACTATTCTTATCAAAAGCATCTTTTGAGTTATGAAATAGATTTATATAAACTTGTAATAGTTGATTTGGATAAGAGTTCAATTCTATATTATCTTTTATATTTATATACATTTCAATATTATGTGACTTTCTCGATGCTTCAACTAAAGAGTAAAAAGTATTTAGATTATCTTCTATATAAAATAACTCTTTACTTGAAGAGTCATTCTTTAAAAAATCTCTAAAATCATCTATTGTTTTAGATAAATATTGTGCATTTTCATCTATAGTTTTACAGTTAGTTATTATTTTATCACTATTAAGTATCCCATACTCTTGCTCCAACTCCATACCTGTAGAAACTGTTGATATTACAGATAAAGGTTGTCTCCATTGGTGTGCTATATTACCTATCATCTCACCCATTGAAGCTATTTTTGATTGCTCATATAATAGATTTTCTTTTTTTCTCATCTCTGTTGTATTTTGAAGTGTTAATAATCTATTATGTTTTAAAATAGCGTGATTTATATTAAAGTTATATATCTCTTCATCTTTTTTAATCTCTGCTGTGTGTATAGATATATCTGATTCTTTTAGATATACCATCCAATCTTTATCATCTATTTTATTATCTTCAGACATAATTTTATCATCTATTCTAGTAATATAATCACAAATACAATTATATTCTTTTTTAAAATCTTCTAATGTATTTATATTAAAAAAATCATAAAATATCTTATTTGCTGTTACTATATTTCTACCATTTGTTACTAGTATAATATCTGGATTTGAATCTAAAATAGTTTTAATATAACTTTTTTCATCTTCTAACTCTTGAGTTCTTTGTTTTACTTCTACATCTAATTTACTATTTAAACTCTCTAATATCTTCTTTTTTTTATCAACTTGTTTTAAAAACTTTCTTAATAAAATAAGGATAGTAGTAAAAATAATAAAAGTAAGAATAGTTAAAGATATAAAAAAAGTATTTGCATCTTTTAAGTCTTCATCTATAGGGTATATTGTAGTTAAAACAGCTCTTATTTTACCTACATCTTCATAAAAACCATTTTTATCTCCATACATCTCTACTAAATCTATAGGGGCTTTTTTTGGGTGGGAATGACATCTCATACATTTTTGTGTTGTTGGTTCTGTTGGTAGTACATAATATAATTTCATACCATCATCTGTATCTAATAATTCACTATAACTTTCAATCTCTTTATTATTAAACTTTTTTAATAAATCCATCTCTTTTGCTGTTGCTTTATTAGTTAAGTTCCTTGGGTTATCACTAGCAAATCTTATAGTTATTGGTTTTTTATTATCCTCTTTTCTAAAGATGTTATAATATTGATTTACTTGTTTTGCAGAATAAGAGGAAGATAATAATACGGGGTGAAAATATTCTAAATTTATAACTTTTTCTCTTTGAAGATGAAAAACTTCCTCTTTTTGTTGCTTACTTACATATTGTCTAACTGCTTTATAGTTTAACAACATATCATCTATTTTTAAATAAGCATTATTCATTACAATTTCTCGTGTTTTTGAATAATAAAAACTACTCAATCCTAGAAATACTATTATAAAAATAAGAACAATACCTATAAATTTATTTTTACTCATCTCCAACCTTATAAAAAGTATAATATATATTAAGATATAATACATTAATTATAATTACAAAGAGGTAAAATGGATTTTAAATTAGATTATGTAAGTGGAAAAGCAAGAGCTACAACATTAAAAATGGCTCACGGAGAGATACAAACTCCAGTATTTATGCCTGTAGGTACTCAAGCAACTGTAAAAGCATTAGACCATAATGATATGTTAAATCTAGGAGCAAAAATAATCTTAGGAAATACCTATCATATCTATTTAAGACCGGGTTCTAAAACTATAAAAAACTTAGGTGGACTTCACGGTTTTTCAAAATTCCCAAACAATTTTTTGACAGATAGTGGAGGATTTCAAGCATTTAGTTTAAAAAAACTTGATGGTAAAAATGTAAAACCAGACCCAAAAGGGATAACATTCAAATCACACATAGATGGTAGTTTACACTATTTTACACCTAAGTCTGTTCTTGATGCTCAATATGATTTTAATAGTGATATTATGATGATACTTGATGACCTTGTAGCTTTACCAAATAGTAAAGAGAGAATAAACCTAAGTATAGAAAGAACAACTCAATGGGCAAAAGAAGCTATAGAATATCATATGAGTCAAAAAGTAAAAGGGGTAGGGGTAAATCAAAATATTTTTGCTATTATTCAAGGTGGGATAGATAAAGAGTTTAGAAAAAAATCAGCTCAAGAGTTATGTGCATTAAGTGATTATGATGGTTTTGCTATTGGAGGGCTTAGTGTTGGGGAGTTAAATAATGAGATGTATGATACTGTAGAATATACAACTCAATTTATGCCTGAAGATAAACCAAGATACCTTATGGGGGTAGGAACACCTGAAGATTTAATTGAAAATATAGATAGGGGTATAGATATGTTTGATTGTGTTATGCCTACAAGAAATGCAAGAAACGGTACTCTTTTTACAACTTTTGGAAAAATAAATATAAGAGGGGCTAAATTTAAAGAAGACCCAACTCCTATTGATGATAAATGTGAGTGTTACACTTGTCAAAACTATAGTAGGGCTTATCTAAATCATCTTTATAGAAGTGGTGAGATGACATATTTTAGATTAGCTTCATTACATAACCTACACTATTACTTACAACTTATGAGAGATGCTAGAGAAGCTATATTAGATGATAGTTGGAGAGAATTTAAAAAAGAGTTTTATAAACTAAGGGGAAAAAATGATTATTTTTAACTTTAAAAGCTACTGATAATGAAATAGGATTTCAAGTATCTACAAACCAAATCAATCCTTTTAAAGATGGTACTGTAACTGCTAATGGTAAAAAGTTTT
>JAYELQ010000055.1:0-2967 GCA_034717655.1 Campylobacterota bacterium | reverse complement strand
GTTTTAGAAAACTCAAAAAAAGGTGATAAACTAGAACTTATAAATAAAAAAGAGATTGTTGGTCATATTATTGTAGATGAAATATTTCCTATAAATAAAGATGAAAGAATTTATAAAATATATGGTACAAATAATCCAAATCATAAAGGGGTACAAGATACTTACAAAAGACTTGGTGATTTTGCTATATGTGGGGAATATACAATCTATAAAGATAATATAATTGAAAATAAAAATAAAATATTAACAACAATTGAAAAACTAGAAGCAAAAGAGATATCAGCTATGGTTTTATCAGCTGAACCATTTCATAGAGTTCATGAAAGATTAATAAGAACAGCTCTTGTAAAATGTGATTTACTTGTAATATTTATAAAAAGACCTTATGAGTTATTTGAATTAGATTTTAATACAAGATATCAAACATTAAAATATTTTATAGATAATTTTTTACCAAAAGATAGAGTACTACTTGTAACTCTTGATAATACTTATATATTTGGTGGTCTAAATGAACTACTACTAAATGCTATTGTAGCAAAAAACTATTTAGCTACAAAACTTATCATAGGTCAAAACCACGCAGGTCTTGGAGCATATTGGGAAGATAAAAAACTAATCTCAATTGTAAATAGAATTGAAAAAATTGGTTTAGAGATAGAAGTTTTAAGTGAATTTGTATATTGTGATAAATGTAGAACTTTAGTTAGTACAAATAGTTGTCCACACGGAAGTCATCATCATGTAAAATATCATAATGAATCTATAATAGAGTTACTAAAATTAGGTATTATCCCACCTGCTATATTGATGAGAAAAGAGATATCATCTGTTATATTAAGTTCTTTATTTCCAAATAAAAAAGAGCAACTAAGAAAAATACATCAAAATCTTTCTACATCTTCTGGAATTATAGATGAGTTTAAAAGTGAAGATTTTTATGATGGACTAATGAATTTATATCAAACTTCATCTTTAACATAAAACTTTTTTAATTTATATGGAAAAGCTTAACTTTTTCCAAAATAAAAAAGAGAGATTTTTTGTTTATAGTTTACTACTTATTATATTTAGTTTAAATATATTAAGTAGTTACAATAAGTATCTAACTTTTATAGATGAAGAGATATTTAATACAGAAGCTTATATATTAAATATATATCCTAAGAAAAACTATTTTGTTATAAAGTTAAAAACAGATGATTTTATATGCTATACTGTAAGTAAAACTAGATTTGAGATATATCAAAATATAAATATATCTTTATTAACTAAAAATATATCTTTTTATGATTATATTAAAACTTTTTATACAAATAGTTTTAATATAAAATATACAAATAATAAAATAGATTATAGTTTAAAAAGTGATATTTTAGAATATATACAAAACCAACATAATCATAATCTAACTACCTCTTTATATGAAGCTCTATATTTAGCAAAACTTATATCAAAAGAGTTAAGAGTTATTGTTTCAAATTATGGAGTTTCCCATCTTATAGCTATATCTGGATTTCACTTAGGAATTATTGTGACAGTTTTATATTTTCTTTTATATATATTATATTCACCTATTCATAAAATATATTTTCCATATAGAAATAAAAAAGTAGATATTCTTATATCAAGTTCTATTATACTATTTTTATATCTTATTATGATAGATATATCACCATCATTTTTACGCTCTTTTGTTATGTTTGTTTTAGGGCTTTATCTATTAAGAAGTAATATAAAACTAATCTCTTTTGAAACTTTATTAATTATTACACTTATTATAATCTCTATATTTCCATCTTTATTATTCTCTTTAGGTTTATGGTTAAGTATAACAGGAGTATTTTATATATTCTTATTTATAAAATATTTTAACAATTTAAATAAATACTTACAATTTATTCTGTTTAATTATTGGCTATTTTTTGTTATGAACCCTATAATACATTATATATTTTACACAACTTCAATAGAGCAATTATATTCCCCAATTCTAACTATTTTATTTAGTTTATTTTATCCAATATCATTATTTTTACACTTTATTAATCAAGGTGATTTATTTGACAATATATTATTAATAATACCAAATATAAAGATAAATAGTTATGAAGTTATAACTCCGTTATGGTTATTTATCTCATATATATTTATAAGTATATTATCTATTTGGTATAAAAATAGTTTTATTTTACTAAATATAATTTTAGTTTTATTTAATGGTTACCTATTTCTTAGATGAGTGATGATACTCATTTTTAAAAGTTACATATCTTCTTGCGTGTTCTATTAAACCTTGAACTTCCTCTTTAGATAAAGTTTTTACTACTTTTGCAGGACTTCCCACAATCAAACTATGTGGAGGGAACTTTTTATTTGAAGTTACAAGAGCATTAGCCCCAACAATACTACCCTCACCTATCTCAGCACCATCTAAAATAGTAGCAGACATACCAATCAAACAACCATTCCCAATAGTACAACCGTGAAGCATAACTTTATGCCCAATAGTTACATCATCACCTATAATAGTGGGATTTCCATCACTCATATCATCTTTTTTATAGTGTGTTACATGAACCATAGATAAATCTTGAATAGATGTTCTTTTACCTATTCTTATTTTATGAACATCTCCCCTTATAACAGTACCAAACCATATAGAGCTATCTGCACCAATCTTTACATTTCCTATCACATCTGCACTAGGTGCTACCCACGCTGATTTTTTTACTTTTGGATACCAGTTTTTAAATTTTAATAACATATTATTTTCCTTTTTTTGTTTTATTATACTATATTTAAATAAAAAACTTTCTATTGACTTATGAGTGATTTTCTATAATTTTTTATTTTAGTTTGATTTAAAGTTTGTTTTTCAAATTTAAATTCTTTAAGTTTAAAATAATATCAATCAATCTTTTATCATCAAATATATCATTTATATCTATTATTTTTTAATCAATA
>JAYELQ010000054.1:0-14401 GCA_034717655.1 Campylobacterota bacterium | reverse complement strand
TCAGCTTTATCAAGTTGTTGAACATAAGCTTTTGAAGTATAATATAAACTTCTTTTTGCAAAATCTTTATAATCATTCTTTTGCATCTCTACTATAAAATGTTGTTTCTTTTTATTAGTTGCTCTTATATCCAAAATAGTCTCTTTTAATTCCTCTATTTTTGGAACTTGATACGGATTTAGAATTGTTATATCTTCTATTCTTTCATCATCTTTAAAATCTAATATTGCATTTAAAAAAGATATTAAAATCTCTTTCTTGCTCTCATCTCCAAATATCTTTTTAAAAGCTATATCATTCTTTGGGTCTGCAAATTTCATTTTTTTCCTTTTATTTATTTAATCAATCCAGCTTCTTGTAAAAACTGACTATGTACAAAATCTATCTTTTTTACTTTGTCATATTGAGCATAACTAAGATATAACCTATCTTTTGCCCTTGTAACAGCTACATAAAAAAGTCTTCTCTCCTCATCCAAACTACCACCTTTACTCATCAAAGTACGATTTGGAAATCTACCCTCCATCAAATCAACAACATAAACCTCTTTGAACTCCAACCCCTTACTAGCATGGATAGATAAAAGATTTACACCTCTACCCTCACTCATCTCTCCACCACCTAAAATCATAGCATTTATAAAGTTATCGATACTATTATGTCTAATTGATAATTGTTTTAGAGTTTCTACTCTTCTATTACATTTAGAAATAGCTTTTCTTTTTACCTCATCATTTATAGTTCCATCTTTTTGTTTTGCTCTATTTGTTGTGAGTATATCTATAATCTCTGTAAAAAATATATGTTTTTGGATATGTTTTATCATATTTATTGGATTTTTTACCCTTTTTAGCTCTTTTATTAATGTATAAAAATTATATAAAAAAACTCCCCCTTCAAAAGTTAGTTTTGGATGTTTTAAGATATTATTATTTAAAAACTTTTCATCCCAACCTAAATTTAAAAACTTAGCACTACTCCCCATCTCTATAAAATCATCAAAAAGCCCCAATTGAACATTTGATTTTTTTGCACTATCATAAGGTCTTTTTATATTTTCATTTGGATTAAATAATCCTTGAAATATATCACCATCACCCACTACAAGAAGAGCTTCAAATATCTCTTTTGCTATAGCTTTACCTATCCCTTTCCCATACTCTATTAGATGTATAAAAGCCATCATATCGTTATGCTTTACCATCATAACTATAATATTTAATATCACTACTATCTCTCTTGCATCAAAAAAACTATGTCCACCTTTTCTTTTACACTCTATCCCTAAATCTCTTAAATTAACTTCGATACCATCTGCACTAGAGTTATTTCTGTATATTATTGCAATATCATTATATGAAGTATCACCTTGTACTATCTTTTTTGCTATAAACTGATATTGATTATAAAGCTCATCAAACTTTAGAAGTTGTGGTTTATGAAGATTATCTTCCCTTACAACCTTTAATGACTTATCATAAATTCTAGGATTATGAAGTATAACTTTATTTGCAAGGTCCAATATAGGAGCAGTTGAACGGTAGTTTTTTTCTAGTTTATGAAGTACTGCTTCTTTATATCTTTTATCAAATGATGATATGATATTTATATCACTACCATTAAAAGCATAAATACTTTGGTCATAGTCCCCAACACAAAAAAGTGATTTTGAGTGAAATCCATCTAATATTTTACCTTGAAGTGGATTTGTATCTTGATACTCATCTACTAATATCTCTGTAAAATGAAACTCTTGCTCTTTTTGAAGTGCCAACATCTCTACTAGTAAATCGTCAAAATTAAGATATCCATACTCTTTTTTTAAATTATTAAAATCATCTATCACATCTTGATATATCAAAAGATATGGTTTATGGTCACTGTTTCTATTTTCCATCCAAGTTTCAAAATCTTCATCATAGCTACTATTTAGATATAAACTATATATATCGTATAGATACCCACCATCATAAGGTAAGGTATCATTTGTATCTATATCTGTAAAAACTCTTTTTTCATAAAGTGACTTAAAAAGTGTTTTTAACTCATTTGGTTGTTTTAGAGTTATATTAGTTCTATATTGTTTTATTATTTTATAACTTACACTATGAAAAGTACCAGATATTATAGATTTTGCTATCTCTGTATCAAAAAAATTAGCTACTCTTGCTATCATCTCAGAAGCTGCTTTATTTGTAAAAGTTAACAATAGTATTTTATTTGGTTCAACTCCACTATTTAGAAGATGGGATATCCTACCAACAATGGTAGATGTTTTACCTGTTCCTGCACTTGCTATTGTAAGATTATGTCCAAAAGGTGTAGTTGCTGATGTAAGTTGTTCTTGATTTAAATTTTTTAAAGCCATAAAGCTATTATATTCAATAATCTATTAATAGTGGTTGATAAATATAATTTTAAGAACTATTTAGATAAAATTACAAAAAATTAACACTCAAGGAAAAATTATGGCAAGAAGATGTATGATTTCTGGCAAAGGTCCAATGTCAGGGAATAATGTAAGTCACGCAAAAAATAGAACAAAAAGAAGATTTTTACCAAACTTAAGATCAGTAAGAATTACATTAGATGACGGAACAACAAGAAAAATAAAAATTTCTGCAAAAGAGCTTAGAACTTTAAAAAAGAATTCATAAGTAATAAAATCTTTTTATGATATCCATAAGAAGGCTTAAAAAAATTTTAGGTTGGAAGTATTCTACTTCTAAACCTGAATTTAATTTAGACAAAGAGATATATTCTCAATTTCGTTTTTTTAGACTCCCCCTAATTTTAATTCAAATTGTTATGATGATAGGTACTATTGGGTATATCTATATAGATAACTTTAATATATTAGATGCTATTTATCAAACAGGTATAACTATTACAACCGTAGGATTTGGAGAGATAGCTCCTATATCACAAGCTGGTAGGCTTTTTACTATTACTCTTATTATTTTTGGATTTTTGATATTTACTATGTCTATTACAGCACTTATAAAAGTACTAGTTAATGGAAAATTTATAGCACTTTACAAGGAGAGAGATATGTTATATA
The DNA here is from genome assembly GCA_034717655.1 of Campylobacterota bacterium. Classification (GTDB taxonomy): domain Bacteria; phylum Campylobacterota; class Campylobacteria; order Campylobacterales; family Arcobacteraceae; genus JAIOSF01. The sequence continues at coordinate 11,340 of JAYELQ010000054.1, read as the reverse complement.
AAATAGCACGATTAAGAAATCATTTTGTTATATTTAACCACAATGAATATACTATTGAATTAGCAGAACAATTCAAACAAAACCAAGTACCTTTTGTGATAGTTGACCCACGGGAAGAGATACACGAAATAGCAGAGAAGTATAATTACCAATATTATCTTCAAGAGGAAACATATACAGAAAGAGCATTTTTAAAATCACATCTATCTAGTGCAAAAGGTGTTATATCATTATCTAAAAATATTTCAGATTCTATTACTATTATAGCATCTGTTAGACTTTATGAAAAAGAGCTTTCAAGAAGTGTACCATACCTTATTATATGTAATGCAGAATCAAGAAAAGATATAGAGAGACTAAAAAAGCTAGGTGCAAATAAAGTTGTAGCACCACCTGAACTAATGGCAAAAAGAGTTACGGCAGTTGCTATTCGTCCAGATATGGAAAATGTATTAGAGGAGTTTTTATATAAAAAAGATACCCCTATTGATATGGAAGAGATATTTATAAAAGATGATAGTTGGTTTATATCAAAAGAGATACAAGATGCTCATTTAAGAGATGTTTTACAAGTTAGTATTATAGGTATCACTGAAGAGAATGGTAATTTTATACAAACTCCAAAAAGTAATACAATAGTACATAAAGGCTCAAAACTATTAGTAGTAGGTAAACAAAGAGATATAGCTACTGCTAAAAGATTAGTAAATAAAAAAGAGAAACCAAAGGATTTAAAGAATGTTTAGTATTTTTCCAATTAAAGGTGATATATCTAATATAGATGGATTTTATTGTGATGGTATAAGTGCAGGTTTAAAAGCTAATGATGCACTAGATATGGGATTTATATATAGTGATACTCTATGTAATGTAGAAGCTATTTTTACAGAAAATAATTTTAAAGCAGCACCTTTAATACACTTTTTGGAGTATCCAAAAGATTTTCAAACAAATTTTGTAATTATCAATGCAAAAAATGCAAATGCGATGACAGGTCAAAAAGGTATCGATGATGTGAATAAAGTTTGTAATAGTTTAATATCATCATTTCCATCTATAAAAAACCCTATTATGAGTAGTACAGGGGTGATAGGAGTTCCATTACCAAAAGATAAAATAATATCAAAATCAAAAGAGTTTAATCTAAATAGTAAAAATGGTGAAAATCTATCAAAAGCTATTATGACTACAGATAGCTACCCTAAAAAAACTATCTATCAAGTTGATTTAGAAGATGGTAGTAGTTTTAAAATAGGAGCGATATCAAAAGGTGCAGGTATGATAAATCCTAACCTTGCTACAATGTTATGTTTTATAACAACAGATGCAAATATCCCAAAAACTGATATGAAAGAGTTACTAAAAGAGAATACACAAACAACTTTTAATGCTATTAGTGTAGATGGAGATACCTCAACAAATGATACAGTTTTATTATTATCAAATAATAAATCAAATAGTTATAATAAAGAGGCTTTCAAAGAGGCTTTAAGATTAGTTATGAATGATATGGCAATGATGATAGTATCAGATGGGGAGGGTGCTAAAAAAACTGTAGCATTTGATATAACTAGTGCAAAAAATGATAAAGAAGCAGAGATAGTAGCTAAATATCTATCAAACTCACTTTTAGTTAAAACTGCTTTATTTGGAGAAGACCCAAATTGGGGAAGAATAGCATCTACTATAGGAGCTTCTGGTGTTGAATGTAGTGAACTTACTTTAACTATAAAGTTTGGAGATATTTTAGTTTATAATAAAGGTGATATACTTTTTGATGAAGAGACAGAGAAAAAAGCTGCCCAAATATTAACTAACTCATCTTTTAAAATATCTTGTGATTTAGGTATCTCAACTGGGAACTTTACAGCTTTTGGTTGTGATTTAGGTTATGAGTATGTTAAAATCAATGCTGATTATAGAACATAAGATTTATTAAGACAAAATAAACAAATATTAAGATAAAATACAAAAAAATAAAAAAGGATAAATAATGTTTCACGAAGATAGAGATATAGTTACAAAATTAAAACAAGAGAATGCACACTTTAAAAAAGTTTTTGATAAACATAACGAAATTCACGACCAATTAGATAAAGCAGAAGAATCAGGAAATGACCATATAAACCCTATGGAGATTGAAAGAATGAAAAAAGAGAAACTTAAGCTTAAAGATGAAGCTTATGCTATGATTATAGAGTATAAAAGAGCTAATAAATAATTTTATTAGCTCTTTTAAAATAAGAATATAAGTGATAACTATTTATTACTTATATTGTTATAAAAATATTCATAATCTTTAGATAACTCCCCTATAACTAACATTTTAAATTTTTTATTGTTTATTATTGCATCGTGTGAAATACCCAAATAGCCGTGAGGAATAATTTTACTAAGCCCCTCATCACCGTGAAAATATATATCTTGTTTTAAATTATCCATTATATTACCTGTAAGAAAATTATTGATTTTTCTCTCTTCTAAATTATAATCAACGCATAATTTTAAAAACTCTTTAATATTTATAATCTCAAAATCTCTATTAAAAAGATATTTACTTAATTCTAAACACAACTCTTTAGCTCCTACATGAGATGATATCTCTATAAGTTTTGAAGCTTCAAGACCTATCATATCTGATAGAAATCTAATTAATCTTTCATCATATTTTATTGTTATTGAGAAACTTGTAAACTCTAATAATAGATATAAGTTTTCAATATTTAAAACTCTATTTAATATTTGAGTTTGTTGCTCTTTTAAAAAGATAGTTACCCCTATCTCTTTTGATAATATATTTAATTGCATATAATCAATAGATTTAATATCTGTATCTATTCTATTTGTCCAATACTCTTTTAGGGCTTCTGTAGTAGGTGTTCTTCCACTACTAGCATGTTCTTGAGCAAGATACCCCTCATCCCCTAGTTTTTTAAAATATCCTCTAATTGTAGCTGGAGAGTATGCAATATCATACATAGATTTTAATTGTCCTGAACCTATTGGTTCTAAATGCTCTATATAAGCTCTTATAATAGAATCTAATAGAAATTCTTTTTTATTATTCATAATTTCCCCCTATCTTTTATTGTTTTATATAATAATTATACTAAACAAACTCTGATTTATAGCTTTTTTAATAATAAGTTTGATATACTTTTTTATATTTTAAATAAAATAAATAGGTTAATTTATGATAAAAAAAGCTACAAAAAAAGATATTTTACTAATAAAAGAGAAGTTTATAGAACACTATAGTAATGCTGTTACAGAATTAGAATACAAAAATGATTTTGAACTATTAATAGCTATTATATTATCAGCTCAATGCACTGATAAAAGGGTAAATATTATAACTCCAGCACTATTTGAGAGATACCCAAATACAAAAGAGTTATCGCAAGCAAACCTTGATGATGTAAAAGAGTTACTTAAAAGTTGTAGTTTTTTTAATAATAAAGCAAAAAATATAATATCTATGGCTCAATCTATTGAAGAGAATTTTAATAGTAAAATACCACATAATACAAAAGAGCTTATGAGTTTAGCAGGTGTAGGGAATAAAACTGCAAATGTATTTATGATAGAAGCTGTTGGAGCTAATTTAATGGCAGTTGATACCCATGTTTTTAGAGTTTCACATAGACTAGGATTAAGTTCTGCAAAAACTGTAGAGCAAACAGAAGCTGAACTTGTAAAAAAACTAAAAGATGATTTGGATATATTCCATCAAGCTATGGTGTTATTTGGAAGATATATATGTAAAGCTGTTAAACCTGAGTGTGATAAATGTTTTATACAAGAGTGTTGTAAAACAAAAGAGACTTTTAGAGTAAACTAAATATGAGATATATAAACATAATTATTTTAAGTTTAATACTTATATTTATAAATGGTTGTTCTACTAAAACAGTACAAAATAATAATATAACAACAAAAACTCAAATAGAAGATATAGATATAGAAGAGGATGAGTTTTTAGATGAATTTGAAGAGGAGATGAAACTAGAAGAGGTTTATGACCCATTTGCAGGATATAATAGAATGATGACAACTTTTAATGATAATTTATATGAATATGTTATATCTCCAACAGCAAAAGGGTATAGAGCTATAACTCACGAGGAGGTTAGAGATAGTGTAGATAACTTTTTTAATAATCTTTTATTCCCTGTAAGATTTGTAAATAATCTACTTCAAGGTAAGTTTCAAAATGTAGCTGAAGAGACAGGAAGGTTTCTTATAAATACTACTGTTGGTGTACTAGGTTTATTTGACCCAGCAAAATCTTATTTTGGACTAAAGCAACACAATGAAGATTTTGGTCAAACTTTAGGTGTATATGGAGTAGGTAGTGGTCCACATATAGTATTGCCATTTTTGGGTCCTTCAAACTTAAGAGATATGATAAGTATGTATCCTGATAGTATGATAAATCCTATAGATAGTTCAAATAAAATAGACTATAAAATTACAGATGAATATGGTGAAACTTTATTATTAAAAGCTTATAATCAAGTTAATAATGTAGCTATAGGTAAAGATGAATATAAAATATTAAAAAAAGATGCAGTTGATTTATACCCTTATTTAAGAGATGTTTATGAGCAATATAGAGAAAAACAAATAAAAGAATAAATAAAAATATTAAATTTAAGCTATTATTTAAGTTTAAGTTTGATAAAATATAAAAACTAAAAAATAGAAAAGGACTTAATTGGACTATATAGGTATAAATAAAGATGGTCAAATATACGACATTCAAACAGTAGAAGCTTTAAACATAGATTTTACTGAAGATGATAAAATCAAAGCAGATAACTCTAGTGAAGCTTTAAGCATACTTCGTCACTCTACAGCTCACCTTATGGCTCAAGCTATAAAAGAGTTACACCCAGAAGCACAATTTTTTGTAGGACCTGTTGTTGATGAAGGTTTCTATTACGATTTTAAATTAAATACTCAACTAAATGATGATGATTTAAAAATAATAGAAAAGAAAATGAAAGAACTTGCAGGTAAAAAACAACCTATAACAAGAGCTAACATAAGTAGAGATGAGTTTTCAAAACAATTTGAAAATGACCCATTAAAACAGATGGTACTTGAAAATATAAAAGATGATACATTAACTACATATACTCAAGGTGACTTTACAGACCTTTGTAGAGGACCACATCTTACAAATACAAAAATGGTTAGAAACTTTAAACTAATTAGAGTTGCTGGTGCATATCTTGGTGGAGATGAATCAAATGAGATGATTACTAGAATTTATGGTATATCGTTTTTTGATAAGCAAGAGTTAAAAGATTATAACACTATGATGGCAGAAGCAGCAAAAAGAGACCATAGAAGACTTGGAACTGACTTAAAACTTTTTACTTTTAGTGAAAATGTTGGTGCTGGTTTACCTTTATGGCTACCTAATGGTGCTAGATTAAGAGGTAAATTAGAACAACTTTTATATAAAGCACATAGAGTAAGAGGATATCAACCTGTAAGAGCTCCTGAAATATTAAAAGCTGAGGCTTGGGTAAAATCTGGACACTATGCAAACTATAAAGAAAATATGTATTTCACATCTATTGATGATATGGAGTATGGACTTAAACCTATGAACTGTGTGGGGCATATAGAGATATTTAAAGATGATTTAGTATCTTATAAAGATTTACCATTAAAGTTTTTTGAATATGGTGTAGTTCATAGACACGAACTAAGTGGAGCTATGCACGGACTTTTTAGAGTAAGAGAATTTACTCAAGATGATGCACATATATTTTGTACTCAAGAGCAAGTAAAATCTGTAATTATTGAAGTTATTGAATTTGTTGAAAGTTTAATGAATTTCTTTGATTTTAAATATGAGATGGAGGTTTCTACAAAGCCTACAAAAGCTATAGGTGATGATGCATTTTGGGAATCTACTACAAAAGGTATCAAAGATGCCTTAGATGAAAATGGATACTCTTATGGTATAGATGAGGGTGGTGGAGCATTTTATGGTCCAAAAATAGATATAAAAATACTTGATGCTATTGGTAGAAAATGGCAATGTGGTACTATACAAGTTGATATGAACCTACCTGAAAGATTTGATATTAACTATACAACTTCAGATGATACAAAAGAGCGACCTGTTATGATTCATAGAGCTATTTTAGGTTCTTTTGAAAGATTTATAGGTATTATGACAGAACACTTTGCAGGTGAATTCCCTATGAGTATTGCACCAACTGGAGTGATTATAGTTCCTATTGCAGATGCACATAATGAGTATGCAAAAGAGTTATCTACTGAGCTTATAAACATAGATATAGATAGTGAAATATTTAACCAAAATGAGTCTTTAAATAAAAGAATTAGAATGGCTGAAAAACAAAGAGTTCCTATGATTGTAGTTGTAGGTGATGATGAAGTTTCTAACTCTAAAGTAGCTATTAGAGATAGAAGAAAAAGAGAAAGAAGTGAGATGTCTAAAGTTGACTTTTTAGATATGCTAAAACAAAACCAACTAGGGGATAAAATTTGAGTTTTAAAGACAATAAGAAAAAAGACGAAACACTACTAAATCACGATATTACATTTAAAGAAGTTAGGTGTAACACAGAAGATGGTACTTTGGGCATTATGAGTGCAAGAGAAGCAAACCAAGCAGCAGAGGAACAAGGTTTGGACCTTGTTTGTATTGCACCTTCTGCTAAACCTCCTGTTGTAAAGATTATGAATTATGGAAAATTCAAATATAAACAAGAGAAAAAGAAAAAAGAAGCCAGAAAAAATCAAAAGATTATTGTAACTAAAGAGATAAAACTATCTGTAAAAATTGCTGATAATGATATCAATTATAAAGTTAAACATGCAAGAGAGTTTATTGAAAAAGGTAATCACGTAAAATTTAGAGTATTTTTACGAGGTAGAGAGATGGCAAATCCAGCAGCTGGGGCAGAAGTACTATTAAGAGTATGGCCTATGATGGAAGATATTGCATCTAAAGAGAATAACCCTAAATTAGAGGGAAGATATGTAAATATGTTAGTTGTTCCTCTTAAAAAAGAGAAAAACTAATATATTATAATTTTATACTAAAAGAAATTATTCTCTTTTAGTATATTTATACCACTATTTATAGTATCTACAGATGATTTAAATTTAGATTTTAAATTATCATCTAATTCTAGTTCAACGATATCTTCAATACCATTTTTACCTAAAATAACAGGAACACCAACACAAACATCACTATATCCATATTCACCATCTAATATAACAGATGAAGGCATTATTATTTTAGTATCATTTAAAATAGCATCTACCATTACAGCTACTGCTCTACCCGGTGCATAATAAGCTGATGTACCTAAATGTTTTACTATAGTAGCTCCACCATTTTTTGTTCTATCTATAATATTTTCCATATCTTGCTTTGAAACAAGCTTTGAAAGTGGAATTCCTCCAACTGTAGATAATTCTGTACAAGGTATCATATTCTCTCCATGGTCACCTATAACCATAGCTTTTATATCACTTCCACCAAATTTTGTTGTTTCTTTGATTTGATATGCCATTCTTGAATTATCTAAAGCACCTGCCATACCGATAATTCTATCTCTTGACCAACCTGTTATTTTATGAGCAACATAAGTCATAACATCAAGTGGATTAGATACACAAACTATAATAGCATCTGGAGAATATTTCTTTACATTTTCAAGAACATCTTTCATAATCTTTGCATTTATCATCAATAAATCTTCTCTAGTCATACCATCTTTTCTAGGTAGTCCAGCAGTTATAACAATAATATCACAATCTGTTAATTCAGATGCCTCTTTAGCTCCTGTTACAATTGTACTATTCGTTGAATAAGTAGTTGATTGACTAATATCAATTGCTTTACCAATTGCTATATCTGTATTTATATCATATAAAACTATCTCTTTACATATTGCCATCATTGTTAAACTATAAGCAGCAGTTGCACCAACAGCACCAGCTCCTATTATACCTACTTTTCTATTTTTCATACATTATCCATTTTTTAATTTTATTTCAATTCTATATAAACTATTCTTAAAACTTATTTAAGTAAAATATATTTTATGAATAAAAGAATAATATGTCAAAAATGTAAATTTTACTATGTCACTTGGGAAAATAAGAAACCACACGGTTGCAAAGCATATCAATTTAAGTCTCAACAAATACCATCTGTTGTAGTAAAACAAAGTAGTGGAATAGAGTGTAGTTTTTATCAACTAAAAAGATAAATAAGGTATAAAATGATTTTAAAAGAGAATATAGAAAAGTTTAAAGAAGCAAAAATAATTATAATAAAGTATTGGATATCAGACCCTGTTTTAGTAAAAATATTATGTAAATATAGTACCCCTATAGAAGTTTTTGTAAAAAGTTTTGCATTTGGTATGTTTGAACATTATATTAATGCACTAGAAGATAAATCTAAAATTGGGAATTGTCCTACAATAGATAAATTTTTAATATATCTAAATAATAATAATATTCAAGTAGATGAACTATTTGATATATGTGCAAGTTTCAAAAACTCTTTAATAGAGTTTATGTACAAAAATAATATACAATCACTAGAGCTACATAAAATAATAACAAATACTTATGAAAGAAACTTTGAAGGAGTCTTAAAAAACTATTCAAAAAATATAGATAAAAAAGATAAAGATATAATTATAAATCATAAATTAATAGATGAAAATATTATTATGTCTTCTACTAATTTAAAAGGTAATATAATAAATGTTTCTCAAGCTTTTTGTGAAATATCAGGATATACAAGAGAAGAACTTATAGGCAACCCTCATAGCATAGTAAGACATCCAGATAGCTCTAAAGATATATTTATTGACTTATGGAGAACAATACAATCAAATAATAAATGGCACGGAGAGATTAAGAATTTAAAAAAAGATGGTAGTATATATTGGGTAGATGTTACTATAGCACCAGAATTTGATGAAAATAATAATAAAATAGGATATAGTGCAATAAGACATGATATCACTTTTAAAAAAGAGGTAGAGAAACAACAAGATATAATTGTAGAACAAGCAAAAGCAACTGCTATGGGTGAGATGATAAGTATGTTAGCTCATCAATGGAGACAACCTTTACAAGCTATTGCTATTCTTATACAAAGACTACCTTTAGAAAATATGATAGAAAATGAGATAAGTGATGATACTTTAGATACAGTTGTTAGTTCTGTTGATGAACAATTATCTTATATGTCTAAAACAATTGAAGATTTTAGAAGTTTTTTTAATCCAACAAAAGATAAAACAAAAATTTTAGCTAGTTCTTTAATTGAACAAGCAAGAGAATTTTTAGCATATAGTTTTAAAGTTGATGATATAAACTTTATTATAAAAGAATCTGAAGATATAGAGATAAATGTACATGTAAATGAGATATTACAAGTGTTTATAAATATTTTAAATAATGCAAAAGAGGCTCTTCTTGAAAAAAGAGATAAAAATAGAAATATTGAGATATCTTTTGAAAAAGTAAAAGATAATATTATTTTTGAGATATCTGATAATGCAGGTGGTATTCCAAGTATTATAGTCAATAAAATATTTGAACCATATTTTAGTACTAAAAAAAATAAAAATGGTACAGGATTAGGACTTTATATGTCAAAAACAATTGTTGAGAAAAATGGACAAGGTATTTTAAATGTTCATAATACAAAAGATGGTGCATCTTTTAAAATAGTGTTACCTGTAGATTAAAAAACAAAAGTATAAACTTTTGTTTTTTAGTTAAATAAATTAGTTGGAGATTCTTTCAGTCTTTTTACCTCAGCACCAATATCATTTTGTCTCATAAAATGTTCACCTATTAAAAAAGCATCAGCACCAGCTTCACTTAACTCTTTTATAATCTCTTGATTTGAAACACCACTCTCTGCTACTATTATTTTACCATTTGGTATCATAGGGATAAGTTTATGGCATAACTGCATATCCATCTCAAAAGTTTCAAGGTTTCTATGGTTTATACCTATTATAGATGCACCACAACTCATAGCTTTTGATAAATCTTCTTTATCGTGAACCTCAACTAAAACTTCTAAATCTAAATGTAAAGCATAATCATATAACTCTTTTAGTTGTTTTTTTGATAATGCTTTTGCTATAAGAAGTATAAAATCAGCTCCATATACAAGAGCTTCTACTATTTGATATTTATCAATAATAAAATCTTTTCTAAGTAAAGGTGTGTTTACATACCTTCTTATACCTGTAAGATACTCTAAATCACCTTTAAAAAAGTGAGGTTCTGTTAATACAGATATAGCATTAGCACCATTTTTACTATACTCTTGAGCTATTGATAGTGGGTCAAAATCTTCTCTTATTATCCCTTTACTTGGACTAGCTTTTTTAACTTCTGCTATAATTCTAATAGGTTCATCTTTTGTTGCTGTTAAATAAGGTTTTACATCTCGTGGTGGATATGGATTATAAGCCAAACTTCTACCTAGCCAATCTATGCTATATTCTGCTTTTCTTTTCTCTAAATCATCTTTTGTTTTTCTAATTATATCATCTAATATCATCTATTTTATCCCTTTTTGTTTTTTTATACAATTTTCTATTTTATCTAAATGATATATTATATCACTATCTAATTTTCCTACTCTTTTTACAACTTTATCTAAAATAATTTTTGATTCCTCACATCTATCTAATTTAAAATAACCCCATGCTAAAGAGTCTAAATATGCTATATTATTAGGATTTATCTCTAAAGCTTTTTTAACTAAAGATATCCCTTTTTCTATATCTATATCATAATCTATTAATAGATATCCATAAAAGTTTTGATAACTATCATTATTTATTCCACTAGATAGTGCTAATTCAAAATTATTTAATACATCTTCTAAAACATCTTTTTTATTTTTAGCTATCTCAAATTCTAACATAGCAATTCTACCTAAAAGAGATGGTTTTTTCTCTTTTTTGTAATTCTTTTTTATTAAAATTAATGCTTTATCTAATTGACTCGTTTGCTCATAAAGATTTAATAATTTACTATTATTAATAGGGTATTTTTCAAGATAAGCTATTGTTTTATAAATATCTTCTTTCTCTAGTAATACTATTATCATATCTTGTATCATTAAAGCTGTTTTTTCCATATTAGGGTCTTTAGAATAATTTTCGTACATTTTATTTAATACATTAATCATACCATTTTTATCACCTTGTTCTTGATATATTAACATAAGCTTATTACATATATCATCACTTTTACATCCATAAGCTTCTAAATAATATTCTAAATACTTTA
>JAYELQ010000053.1:0-2980 GCA_034717655.1 Campylobacterota bacterium | reverse complement strand
AAAAGTTATGATGGATAATATTAGTTATAAATATATAAAAGAAGGTGTTGATATATCTATTGTTGGATTAAAGTATTTTAATGTTTATGGAAAAAATGAATTTTTTAAAGAGAAAACATCATCAATGATTATACAATTTGGTCATCAGATTTTAAAAGGGGAAATTCCTAAGCTTTTTGAAGGTAGTGATAAAATATTAAGAGATTTTATATATATAGAAGATGTTATTCAAGCAAATATAAAAGCGTGTAGCCCTAAAAAAAGTGGTGTTTATAATGTGGGTACATCTAAAGCTAGAAGTTTTGAAGATATAGTTGATATTTTACAAAAAGAGTTGAAAATAGATAATGGAAAGATATATATAAAAAACCCATTTATTGGTCAATATCAATTTTTTACAGAAGCAAATATAAAAGAAACAAAAAAAGCATTAGGTTATAAAGCTACGTATAGTTTAGAAGATGGTATAAAAGAGTATATACCAAATATAATAGATATTTTTAATAAAAAGGTAAAATAGTTTGTATATAAAAAATAATCCACAAAAACCTAAAGTGTTAGTTATTGGTGATTTAATGATTGACCATTATTTATGGGGGAAAACATCTAGAATATCACCAGAAGCTCCTGTTCAAGTAATAGATGTAGAAAAAGAGACTACTGTTTTAGGTGGTGCTGGAAATGTTGTTAATAACTTAAAAGCATTAAATGCAGATGTATGTATCATATCTGTAGTAGGTGATGATGATATAGCAAAAGATTTAACAATTATATTAGGAGATTTAGATATACAACATTTTTTAATATGTGATGAAAAAAGAAAAACTACAAAAAAAAGTAGGATTATAGCATCTGCTCAACAAATTGTAAGATATGATAATGAATCTAAAGATGATATTTGTGTTAAGAGTGAAGCTACTATAGTTCAAAAACTATTTGAGCTTATGAAAGATACAGATATAGTTTTAGTATCTGATTATGGTAAAGGTGTTATTACTAATAAATTAATGAATAAAATTAATTTTATAGCACAAATTTATAATAAAAAAGTATTAGTTGACCCAAAAGGTGATGATTATAGTAAGTATATAGGTTCTTATCTTATAACACCAAATAAAAAAGAGGCTATTGAAGCTACTAATATAGATATAAATGATGATGTAACTTTAAAAAAAGCATTAAAAAAGTTACATAATACTGCATCTTTACAAATACCTATGATAACTTTAAGTGAAGATGGTATAGCTATGTTAGATGAAAATGATAATGTTATAATAGAACCTACTGTAGCTAGAGAAGTGTTTGATGTAACTGGTGCTGGAGATACTGTATTGGCTAGTTTGGGGTACTGTTTAGCTTTAAATAAAGATATAAAAGAGTCTTTAAAGTTTGCAAACTTAGCAGCTGGTGTAGTTGTAGGTAAATTAGGAAGTGCAACTGCTACAATAGAAGAGATAGAGGAGTATAAAAGCTCTTTACATAAAAGTACAATATCTTCACATATAAAAAGTTTTAGTGAGATATCTAAGACGGTTAAAAGAGTTAAATCTAAAAATAAAAAAATAGTTTTTACAAATGGATGTTTTGATATATTACATAAAGGACACGTTCAATATCTTGATACTGCTAAATCTTATGGAGATGTATTGATTTTGGGCCTTAATAGTGATAGTAGTGTAAAAGCTTTAAAAGGTGAAAATAGACCTATTAATAATGAAAATGATAGAGCCTATATATTATCTGCATTGGAATCTGTTGATTATGTTGTTATATTTGATGAAGATACACCACTAAATCTTATTGAATTAGTTCAACCTGATATTTTAGTAAAAGGTGGAGATTATGAAGGTAAGGTAGTTGTAGGGAGTGATATAGCAAAAGAGGTAAAGCTAGTAACATTTGTAGATGGAAAAAGTACAACTAAGACTATTGAAAAAATAAACTCTTGTAATATCTAAACTATGCAAAATGATAATATAACAATATTTATAGAGTTACCAACTTGGTTAGGTGATGCTGTTATGACAACTCCTGCTATTGAGAATATATTAAGTTATTATAGAAATAGTGAACTTATTATTTTTGGTTCTTTTATCTCTACAAAACTGTTTGTAAATCATCCAAGAGTAAAAAAAATAATAATAGATGAGAGTAAAAAAAGTGCTTTTAGATATAAAAACTTATACACTTATGCTAAAAGTATAGGTAAAGTTGATATCGCTTTCAGTTTTAGAAAAAATTTCACTACTAAGCTTTTATTTTTTTTTATAGATAGTGATTTTAAATATATCTATAAAAGATACGATAAAATTAAAACTAAACATCAAGTTATAAGATATAATGAATTTATAGATAATAGTTTAGGTATAAAAACTACCCCTTCTGATTTAAAAATTTATTTACCAAAAGGGAATAAAAAAGATATTAAATCTAAACCTATTTTGGGTATAAATGCAGGAGCTACTTATGGAAGTGCAAAGAGATGGTATGTTAAAGAATTTGCAGATGTCGCTATATCTTTAAGTGATAAATATGATATTATAATATTTGGTGGTGGAGCGGAGGTAAATATATGCAATGATATAGAAAATGAATTTAAAAACTCTAATATTACAAACTATATTAATTTAGCAGGTAAAACTTCTGTAGAAGAGTTGATTTTAAATATATCTAATCTTAATCTATTTATAACTAATGATTCGGGACCTATGCATATAGCAGCTGCTTTTAAAATAAAAACAGTGTCAATATTTGGTCCAACTAGATATAAAGAAACAAACCAATGGAATAATCCAAATGAGATATTAATAAGAAAAGATTTAGATTGTAGCCCTTGTATGAAAAGAGTTTGCCCTTTGAAAACTCACGAGTGTATGAAATTAATAACATCTAAAGATGTTTTAGAAAAATTAACTAATAAGTAGGAAAACATTAATGAAAAAGAATAAACGAAATAGTATAAAACATAAAATTTCGCATG
>JAYELQ010000052.1:0-3000 GCA_034717655.1 Campylobacterota bacterium | reverse complement strand
GATAAGGTATATATATGATAGATAAAAATATGTTGTTTTTTGAGACTATTAAATGTTATGAAGATGAGATATTTCATTTAGATTATCATAAAAAAAGAGTGGCTAGAACTATTGGAAAGAATATAGATTTAAATGAATATATATATCCTCCATCAATAGAGTTTTTAAGATGTAAAGTTATATATAATATAGATGATATAGTTGATATAAAGTATTATCCGTATAAACAAAAGGATATAAAGAGCTTTAAAATAGTTTATGATGAAAATATAAAGTATAAATATAAAGCTATAAATAGAGATATTATAGATAATTTATATAGTTTAAAAGATAAAGCAGATGATATAATTATATTTAAAAATGGGTATATGACAGATACATCTATAGCTAATATTGCTATTTTTTTAGATAGTATTTGGTTAACTCCAAAAATACCCCTTTTAAATGGTACAACAAGAGATAGACTTTTAGAAGAGGGATTTATTAAAGAGTCTAATATAACTTTAGAGCAACTTTTAAAAGCTGAAAAAATTGCTCTAATGAATGCTATGATAGATTTTACTATTATAGAAGATTTTAAAATTTATAAATAAAAAAAGGGAGTGAAGAGACCCTTTTTTTAACTACTTATAATTTTATTCTTTTCCAAAATCTAATTCAATAGCTTTTTTAATTCTTCTTATAGATTCATCTATTCCTAAAATAGATATAATATCATATACTGATGGTGCTTGAGTTCCACCTGTTAGAGCTATTCTAATTGGTTGAAATAGTTGTGGAAATTTTAAATTATTTTCTTTAATAAATGGTTTTGTAATCTCCTCTATATCATAAGCTAGATTAAGTTTTTTATTAGTTGATAAAAGGAGTTTTATATAGTTATTCAACATATCTATTGTATCATCTTTTATAAACTTCTTTACCCCTTTTTTATCATAAGATAAAGGAACTTGAATAATATTATCTATCCCTTCTTTTACATCTACTAATGTATTAGCTCTATCTTTTGTGATATCAATAATTTTCTCTTTTCTATCATGTCCATATATATCTACTCCAAAAAACTCTAACTCTTTTAATAATCTTTCATTTGATAAGTTTTTTATATAGTGAGCATTTAACCAATTTAATTTTTCTGTATTATATGCTGAAGCTGATTTATTTATATTAGATGGGTCAAAAAGCTCTAACATCTCATCCATACTAAATATCTCTTGGTCTGCATTACTCCAACCTAATCTAACTAAAAAGTTTAAAAGTGCTTCTGGTAAATACCCATCTCTTTTATATTGCATAACATCCATAGCACCATCTCTTTTAGATAGTTTTTTACCTGAAGGATTATTTATCATGGGTATATGGTAAAATTTTGGTATATTAAATCCAAGAGCATTATATACTACTATCTGTTTTGGAGTATTTGAAAGGTGGTCATCTCCCCTTAATACATCTGTCATACCCATTAATGCATCATCAATAGCTACAACAAAATTATAAGTTGGCATACCATTTCCTCTTGCTATTACAAAATCATCAACTTGATTTGCTGTAAAACACATATCACCTTTTACACCATCTTCAAATCTTATATCATTTTCAAGAGGTGCTTTTATTCTTATTACAGGTGTTATCCCTTCTGGAATCTCTGGTAATATTTTACCATCTTCTGGTCTCCAAGTTCCATCATATCTTGTAGTCTCTTTTGCTGCCATCTGCTTCTCTCTTAAAGCATCTAACTCATCTCTATTCATATAACACTTATATGCTTTACCATCATCTAAAAGCTGATTTATATATTTTGTATAAATATCTGTTCTTTTTGATTGATATTCTATCTCACAATCACTATCCATACCAACCCATTGAAAAGATTCTAGTATAGCTTTTACTGCTTCTTGAGAATTTCTTGCTTCATCTGTATCTTCTATTCTTAATTTAAATTCACCACCTGTTTTTTTTGCCCATAAATAACTATATAGAGCAGTTCTTAAACCACCTATATGTAAGTATCCTGTTGGACTTGGTGCAAATCTTGTAATTGCCATATTAACTCCTAATATTATATTATTTAAATTTTTTGTATTTTATCATAATTAGTTTATAATTTCTAATAAACTAGAACCACTTGCATCTTTTTTTAATTTTATTTGAGTTGATATTCTCTCTTTCAAAAGTTTTATATGTGAAATAATACCAATTGTTTTACCTTTTAATTGAAGTTTTTCAAGAGCATCAATTGCTACATTTAAACTCTCTTCATCTAAAGTCCCAAAACCTTCATCTAAAAATAGGGAATCAACTTTTATTTTATCATTTACAAGGTCTGATAATCCTAATGCTAATGATAAACTTATTAAAAAAGTTTCCCCACCTGAGAGTGTATTTGTACTTCTAATTTGATTTAGTTGATATTTATCTATAATCGATATAGATAAATCTATATTATCATCTTTTATTAACTCATATCTATCACTTAGATATTGAAGATGATTATTAGATAAAACCAAAAGATGCCCTAGTGTTAGATTTTGTACAAATAGCTGATACTTTGAACCATCTGCTTGACCAATTAGAGAATTTAATATCTCCCAACTTACTAAATCATTTTTTAATAACTCAATATCTTTACAAACTTTCTCATACTCTTTTTTTAATCTTTTATTTTGATTTATTTTCTCTTTTAAAATAGTTGAACTTTCTATTATCTTTTCTAACTCATTTGATAACTCTATTTTTTCTTTTTCTAAATATTCTATATTTTTGGCAGAAGTGTTGTGTATATAATTTTTATTTAATTCTTGTTTTAAATTATCCTGATTTGAATTAATCAAAGATTCTATTTTTATTATTTGAGTTGATATATATATCTTTTTATTTTCTAACTCTTGTATAACTTTTTCATCTTTTATAGATGAGTCTATCACCTCTTTTTCATCTTTAAACTTTTTAGATACTAATAACTCTTTTATCTCTAATTCTAATTCTTTATATTTATCTTCT
>JAYELQ010000051.1:0-3020 GCA_034717655.1 Campylobacterota bacterium | reverse complement strand
TTGGTAAAAACTTATGGAACTTTAAAGACGATAATGGAAAATTAATTAATCAATCTTTCCTAATCCCTTTAAAACTTGATAATAATAAAAAAATATTAACTAGCTATTATTGGAAAGGGACAAGAGAAAAAGCTAGAAAATACTTAATGTATGCACAAATGTTTAAACCTCTTGATATTGTTATAGGAACAGGAATAGGGATAAAAAAAATAAATGAGATAGAACAACAAAAAGCTTTAGGTTTTATTACAAGAATAAATAAAGTTCTAACTGATAAAATATCTATTTGTGACTATGAAAATAATAAACCTTTAATAACTCTAAATAAACAAATAGATGAAGATTCTACTATTAAGAAAAGTATTGAAATTGCAAGGAATATGAAAAACAAAGGTGGTTTTTTTGAATGGAAAACAGAGGATGTAGAAGTAGAGGAAAAGAGCTCTTATATCACATTTTCTATTGGTTTTGAGCAATGGAGATGGGCAATATCTCTAACATCTTCAACAAAAGAGTTAGAAACTTACCAAAAAAACTTAACTCAAGAGTTGAATGAAAAAATAGATGATACAATTATAAAAAATATTATAATAGCTTTAATTTTAATTATTATTATTGGAATTATAGTTAATTTTGTAGCAGAATCATTTATTAATAAACCTTTACACCAATTTCAAATTGGTCTTCAATCATTTTTTAATTATTTAAAAGACCCTAATAAAAAAGTACAAAAAATAGATATAGATACACATGATGAATTTGGAGAAATGAGTAAATCTGTAAATAAAAGTATTAAAGTTAGTATGAAAATGCATAGTGAGATGGCTCATCTAATGCAAGTACTAGATAAAAATGTAATTACAAGTGAAACTGACCATAATGGTATTATAAAATATGTTTCTCAAGCATTTTGTGAAATTAGTGGATATTCAAAAGAGGAATTGATAGGTAAAAATCATAATATTATAAGACATCCTGATATGCCAGATGAGATATTTATTCATATGTGGCATACTTTAAAAAATAATAAAGTATGGGAAGGTGAGATAAAAAATATTAAAAAGAATGGTGGTTTTTTCTGGTTAAATACTATTATATCACCAAAATGTATTGAAAATCAAGACGGTTCAAAAGAATGTAGATATACAGCTGTTAGATATGATATTACCGATAAAAAAGTTGTTGAAGACTTAACAATAAATCTTGAAATAAAAATAGAGGAGAGAACAAGAGATTTACATAAAGCTAAAAAAAAGATAGAAGCTATACTTAAACATACACGAGATTCTATAGACTATGCTTCATTAATTCAAAATGCCTTATTACCAAATGAAAAACTAATGAGTAACTATTTTAAAGATTATTTTGTACATTGGATGCCAAAAGATACAGTTGGTGGAGATATATGGTTATTTAATGAACTTCGTCATGAAGATGAATGTTTATTATTTTTTATAGATTGTACAGGTCACGGAGTTCCAGGTGCTTTTGTTACTATGATAGTAAAAGCTATAGAGAGAGAAGTTGTTACTAAAATAATAGAAGATAAAAATAGGGAAGTGTCTCCAGCTTGGATAATGGAATATTTTAATAAAACTATGAAAGTACTTTTAAAACAAGTAACAAAAGATAGCAAATCAAATGCTGGTTGGGATGGTGGTATTATCTACTATAATAAAAAAGATAAAATCATTAAATTTGCAGGGGCTGAAACACCACTATTTTATATAGATGAAAATAGTGAATTTAAAACAGTAAAAGGGGATAGGTACTCAGTAGGTTACAAAAAATGTTCTATGGATTATAAATATAAAGAAACAATTATTCCAACAAAAGAGGGTATGAAGTTTTATTGTACAACAGATGGATATTTAGACCAAAATGGTGGTGAAAAAGATTTTCCATTTGGTAAAAAAAGATTTGGGAATATTATAAAGGAGTATCATTCTAAAAATATGGATAGTCAAAAAGAGATATTTATAAATGAGATGACTCAATATGAAGAGATGATAAAAAACAATGATAGAAATGATGATATGACAGTTATTGCTTTTGAGATTGATAAAGATTAATTAATATTCAAAAATATAAAATAAGGATAAATAAATATGTTAGATAATACAACAATAAGAAGAGTAGAAAAAGATGAAAAACTAAATAGTTCTCATCATACTATGTTTAAAAATAAAGTAGCAACAAAATATATACCTATTGGTAAAAATAACTATAAAAAAGAATCTGAATATATACAATATAGAATATTTATAGATAAATTTTTTGAGCAAGATAGAGGGCTTCACGATATATTTAATGAATTATGGAATGCAAAATATGGTTCAAAATTAGAGTTAAGAATAAATTCAAGAGGTGGACTAGTAAATGAAGGTAGTCAATTTTATAATCTAATTAAAAACAAATTTAAAGGTAACACTACAACTATATTAGATAATGCTGGTTACTCTATGGGTGCATTAACATTTTGTATGGGAGATAAAAGAGTTATAACAAAAAGAAGTGATTTAATGTTTCACGATTATAGTGGTGGGGCTATAGGGAAAGGTGGAGAGATAGAAAGTAGAGTAGAACACACTAGTAAACACTTAAGAAAGTTTTTTAAAGATATTATAGTTAAAAATAAGTTTTTAACTATAAAAGAGTTTGAAAATATGTTAATTGGTAAAGATTATTGGTTTGATTATTTAGAGCTTTTAAAAAGAGGAATTGCGACACATATACTTATTGATGGAAAAGAGATAACGGCTAAGAGGTATCTTAAAAATAGAAAAAAGAATAAAAACAATTAGGTAAATCTTAAGAAAAATTTATTATACTTATAATAAATCTAATATAAGAATTTTTATTATATAATAAACAAAAAAAGGATTCATATGGAATGTGAAATGCCACAAATAAATAGTAATAAAGAAGAGATAAAAAATATATTTGAAAATACAAAAACAATAGCTATTATAGGGTGTTCCCCAAAACCTGAAAAAGATAGTAATAAAGTAGCAGTATAT
>JAYELQ010000050.1:0-3038 GCA_034717655.1 Campylobacterota bacterium | reverse complement strand
ACATCAACTCTAGCAGGAGAAACTGTAAGAGCTACTTCTGTAGCCTAGTTTTGTAGATAGCTAAATCCATCTCACTTTAGGAAAGGGAAGAATCCCCTTGCTTTAGCTATGGGGAGTATGTCAAAGATATATATTCGGTCAATTCTGTTACTTTATCTTTTAAGTCATCAGGTAGAATATCTTTTTTTATATAAGATATTCTATTTATAACAATAGTATCTTTTTTATATTTTTCTCTAAATTCTCTAACACTATGAAATCTTGAACTTTCAACTATCTCATATATCTCTTTGAAGAGAACTAAGCCATCAAGAAATTTAAGCATACCCTCTATCTTTTTCTTGTTGTTTTTGTGCTTCTACTTCTTTCATTTTTTTCTTAAATATCCAATTCTCAAAAGCATTAAACCAATTCTCATATTTTGTACCCACTGATTTATGATGATTAATAAATGCTAAAAAAGTAGGTAGATAAACCACATTTTCTTTTTGTGCATATTTAGAACATTGTACTTGCAACTCATATTTATACTCTTTACTCAACTCTCTAGCTCTCCTAACCCTATTTAAATCAAGGGATATCTTCCCATCTTTATCAAATGTTTCAGCTGGATAATTCTTTTTATGGATAGTTTTTCTATTTTTTTCTGCATCTTTTGGATTATCAGAACCATCTGTTTTTTGTGGCTCTTCATTAGTTACATTTTCACTTTTATTTGTTTTTTGTTTAGGTTTTTTTAGTGGGTCACGACCAAAAATATCATCATCTTCTTTACCATATTTTCTAAGCTTTATAATATCTTTTGTACCTTTACCATACTCTCTACCTTTTAGAGTAAGCCTATATTTAGGATATGATGTATCCATATCTATATTTTCTATAATCCCTTTATCTAACAGCTCTTTTATATATCTTTGTATAGACTTTGTAGAACCAAGTATAGGTAAATCGTGTAATATTTTTTTATGAGTAAGATAATAGTATTTTTTGCCATTCTCTATTTTAGATTTACTTGCCCATTCGTGCAAAGTCATAAATTCTACTAAAAGAATAGCAGATTTAAGAGATATATCCCATCTCTCAATAGACATAAAATCTACAATTCCGTGTGTTTTTCTATTGGGAGATGATGTTATTAAATCATCTGTATCAATCTCATACTCAATATCCCCTAAATCTTCATTATTACTATTATCTTTACTCATAATACTACTCCTCTTCTTGTGGCATAGGCATTCCACCGTTAGTAGCTCTTTGATGTAATATCCATTTTATCTCATCTTGTGCTAAATCATCATACCGTTCTTTGATATTTTCTTTTATCTCTTGAATATCTTCATACTCTTCTCTCTCTTTTTTACTCATTTTTGATAAGAATTTTTCCCTATCTTCATCTGCTTTCATATAATGTTCTTGTATTATATGAGATGGGTCAAGTAAACAGTTATTTAAAAACCACCACTCCCCCCTATCATCTGTAAGTGAAAAAGTAAAATTATCATCTATTTTATCTTTTGAAAGCAACTCAACTATGATAATATCTTTCTCTTTTAGCTCTTGAATAGCTTCATATACAGTTTTAGAACACTCTAAAATTGGTAAATATTTTAATATTTCTGCTATATTTGTTTCAAATATAGCAGGGTCAAAAAAAGACTCAACTATCACTTTAAAGTGACCTCTAGCATTATATACCCCAAGTAAAGTCATTAGTAAACTTGCATTTTTAGACAAATCCCACTCTTGAACCAAGTCAAAATGATAATGACTACCTTTAAAAACTTCTACTTTTTCTACTTCTTCTGTTTTTTTCTCAAATTCTTCCATATTTTCCCCTTTTGATGCTCTTTAGTAAGACCAGCCCCACCATCAAAAGGAAGAAGTGCAGGGCTTACTAAAAAGACTTTTTATTTTTTAGTCTAATTTTTAAAGAGTATTACTCTATATTTCTTATATTTAGCTTTTAAATCTAAAATTTTATTATATTTCTATATATAATATATTATAATAATTATAAAAAGCAAGATTATTGCAATTAAATATCTAAAGTATTTACATAAGCAAAGAAATATACTTTATAAATAACTTATTTTTCTTTACTTAAAACTACAATATAACAGAAGTATATTATATTTCTATTAATTTGTCAAGTAAATTAATATATCTTACAAAGGATTTTACAATGAACGAAAATAAAAGGTTACGAGAAGTAAGAAAAACTTTAGGTTTAACAGCAGTTGCATTAGCTAAAAGAATTGGTGTAAAAGATTATAAAATAAGAGATATAGAGGGAGGGCATCAAAAAATAAATATAGAAATTGTTTTTAAATTAGAAGAAGTATTCAATGTGAATATGCGATGGCTATTATTTGGTAAAGATAAAATGTTTATCAATAGCAATGAGGGTCAAAAGACTATGATGGAGATAGAACCAAGGGCTATTGTTGAAGAGAAGAATAGAAATAATATTATAAATGGTGTTAATAATGGTCATAATGGAGATATACATATAAATAAAAAAGATTTCCAAAATGGTCAAGAGATAGAAAAGCTAATATCATTACTTGAATATGCACCTCCAGCACTAATTCATAATATTACAAAAAAACTAGAAACATTAAAGGCGAGTTGTGAGATATAATTCTTGCTCTTTGCTCTTGCTCTTTAGTGATTAGAATAATCAGATTTTTTTCTATCTCTTAAAGAAAGTATATTTTATATTATTTATATTGTTATAATATATTGTACGACACTTTGTCCTACCCCCCCCCCAAAAAACCTTTTGTCTTACCCCTTTGGACTTTTTGTCTTAGGTTTTTAAGATTTAAGTAAGTTTTATATTACATATAAATAGTAATAAATAGCTATATGATACTATTAAATAGTCTATATTATAGTATTATATAGTTTTCTTGTAACCATTCAGCACCCACAAAAACCAACTTAATCTAATCTCAAAATAAATCAATAAAAACATCAAAAAACTTTTATAATTTATACCGTATAAAGCTAGTTATTTAGTTGTTTTATAGCACTTT
>JAYELQ010000049.1:1623-3069 GCA_034717655.1 Campylobacterota bacterium | reverse complement strand
TCAATTAGATGAAGTTGAAGATTTAGTAAATTCAATGATATCAAGAGACCTAAAAGGAAATATTGAAGAGTTAAACATAGAAGAAGCTAAGAAAAAAGGTGCTATTGCTATGTTTGGTGAAAAATATGGAGATGTTGTTAGAGTAGTGGAGTTTGGTGATGTATCTATGGAGTTTTGTGGTGGAACTCATGTAGCTCATACAGGTAGTATTGGTAGTTTTTTTATAACAAAAGAGAGTAGTGTAAGCTCTGGTGTTAGAAGAATAGAAGCTGTTGTAGGATTATCTGCTATTAATTATGCAAAAGATAATATGAAAAAATTATCTATAATAGAACACGAATTAAAAAGTGTAGATATTATAAGTAGTATTCAAAAATTAAAAAGTCAAATCAAAGATTTAAAAGGTGAACTACAAAGTACAAAAAATAGTATAGTTTCACCTTTAGAAGAACAAAATATAGATGGTGTAAAAGTTATAGTTGATATTGTTGAAAATGGTGATTTAAAAAATATAGTTGATGATATGAAAACTAAAAATGATAAATTGGCTATACTTTTATTACAAGTAAATAATGAAAAAGTTTCAATTGTAGCAGGTTCTAAAAACTCTAATATTAAAGCAGGAGATTGGATAAAAGCTGTAGCACCTATAGTAGGTGGTGGTGGTGGTGGAAGAGCTGACTTCGCTCAAGCCGGTGGAAAAGAACCATCAAAAGTCCAAGAAGCTAAATCTAAAGCATTAGAGTTTTTAAAAAATAATATATAAAGAAAAATATATAAAAGTTCTAAATAAAACTATAATTTAATAAATAAGTAGCTATAATCTAATATTATGAATATAGCTACAAATTTACTTATAAATTTAATTACTACAACAAAAGTTGACTCTCTACCAAAAGATAAAACTGATATAGCAACAAAAGATAATAAAGTTGATATAAAAGCATTTATACAAGATAAAACAGTACAAACACTTTTATCAAGTCTTATTATGGATATGAAAAAAGGTGCAAAAAGTAAAAATAATATTGCAAATACTTTAATAAATAATAAACAAGCTTTTGAACTTACAAATTTATCAAATGAATTAAAAGGGTTAATAAGTTCAATGCAAAATGATAAAAAGTTCTCAAAACAGATATCTATTTTAAAAAGCTTTATTTTAAATATAGAAAATTTAGATGAGAAAGCTTTAAAATCAACAATACAAAATAGTGGTATTTTTTTGGAATCAAATTTAGCAAAATCTGATAAATCAATTTCTCAAAATATTAAAGATATAAATAAAACTATAATTCAAATGGAAAATGATAATAGTTTATTCTCTAAAGAAAATAATAGTAATAAAACTATTATATCTAATGAAAACCTATTTAGAGATATTAAATCTTCATCATTATTTATAAATGAATATGTAAAAAATAAAATTTTAGTTTCTCAAAATAT
>JAYELQ010000049.1:0-1523 GCA_034717655.1 Campylobacterota bacterium | reverse complement strand
AGAAGCTTAATAATATATATTCTAATAATATAAAAATAGATATCCCAATAGAGATAAAAGAGACTTTTAATAAAATATTACAGCTTGTTAGTGAATTAACACTAAATTATAATCAAAATAAATATACAGATATATTAAAATCTATTACAATATTAACAAATAATATGGAAGTGTTATTATCTAAAGTAGAGATTAGTAGTAATGGTTCTATATTTAATTCATTAACAAAAAATAGTGCATTAGATGCAAAATCTATTGTAACAAATGATTTAAAAGCTACTATATTACAAATAGAGAAACAGATACTAGATAGTGGAGAGAAAGTACCAAAAGAGTTCAAGATGCAAATAGAAAGGATTAATAATCAAATAGAATATTATCAACTATTATCTTACTCTTCAAATACAACACATACTTTTTTACCATTTCAATGGAGTGAATTAGATGATGCTGATATAAAGTTTAATAAAAAAGATACAAATATTATATCTTGTCAAATAAACCTATCTCTAAAAAATAAAGGTGATATTAAAGTATTATTACAATTAGAGAATAATAAAAATATTAGTATAGATATAGGTGTAGAGAAAGATGAATTTCAAGAGCTTATATCTAATAATCTTCAAAAAATAAGAGCAGGGATATCTAAAATAGGTTTGATTTTACAAAATATTAATATATTTAGTATTAGAACACATAATGAAAGCTATCAAGAGAAAGCTTATGGTGAGCAAAAACTTGATTTTGGTTTGGATATAAAAATATAAAAATAGATAGATAAAAAACATCTATCTATCTATTTTTTATAAATTATTATTTATATCCCACAGGCTTCTAAATCTTTTGCTTTAATAGTATTTTTACCATTAAACTCTTTTTCATCTGCATCTGAAACTACAAGTTTTGCTATTTTATCTGTTTGATGAGCTATACATTGTGTTTGTGATGCTATATTTGCATTTCCTTGAGTTTGTTGGTCAAGTTGTCCTACAGCATCATTTATCTGCTCTATTCCAACTTTTTGCTCTTTTGAAGCCATCTCAACATCTGAAATCATATCAATTGTTTTTGTAATAGATTTATTTAAAGATGTATAACCATCTGTCATCTCATTAGATATTGTTTTACCTTTATTTGCTTTATCTATTGCATTTGAAACAAGAACTTTTATCTCATTTGCAGCATCTGCACTTCTAGTTGCAAGGTTTCTTACCTCTTGAGCTACTACAGCAAATCCTTTTCCAGCTTCACCTGCTGTTGCTGCTTCAACTGCTGCATTTAAACTTAATATATTTGTTTGAAATGCTATTTGGTCAATAACAGTTATAGATTCATTAATAGATGTTACCTCTTCATTTATCTCATCCATAGCTTTTGTAGTTTGGGTAGCTAAAGATTGACCTTTTGCTACAGAATCTTTTAAATCCATACCGTGCTTTGCCATATCGATAACTGTATTTGTATTATTAGATATATTTGAAGTTACCTCTTCAAGAGCTGCTGCTGTTTCCTCTAATGCTGCT
>JAYELQ010000048.1:0-14809 GCA_034717655.1 Campylobacterota bacterium | reverse complement strand
TAAAAAAAACATAACTATCATTTAAGTTTAATATCTCATCTATTCTTAATCGGTTTTCTAATAACCATTTTTTAATAGCTTGTAATGACATATCTTCTCTTGATACCTCATTTAATTCTATTAGTTTTCTACCTATACTATAATATTTTCTACCATTTTGTTGAGCATACCCTATATTTAATATATCTCCATTTTCTAATTGAACTTTTCCACTACCTTGTATTTGTAAAAAGAATAGATCTACTTTATCATCTACAAAACAGATAGGTTCTAAGTTGTTACTAGTTTCTATCTCTTCTCTATTTGGATAAGGGATAACTTTATTACCCTCTATTTTACCTCTTAATCTATACTTCTTAAGTTCAGGATAAACAGAACTTAAATCAATAGTAAGTAAATCTTCAGGGGTTGCATATATTGGATATTTATATTTATAAGTTTGTGTTAAACTACCATATAGTAAAGGTGAATAATAACCAGTTATTAAGCCATTATCATCTTTTTCATCTGATAATAATTTATAAGGTGTAAAGTTAGATTTAAAAAACTCTTTTCCATCTGTGAATAGTTTGCTTTTTTCACATATCTCTTTTAAGTTATTATATCGTTTTGAACCTCTACAATCTTTTTGAAAAACTTTCAAAGATAAATCTAAATTATCATATTCAAAGCCTTTCATATCTTTCCATTTTACTTTTTGTAAATTCGCTTTTGAGATATTTTCTTTAATCTCAACTTTTGGTCCACAACCAACTATAAATAAAGCTGATAATATACCCAATGGTATATACTTTTTAGTAAGTATATTAAACATTATATATCTACTAACTCTTTTTTTATTTTTTCTTGATTTAGTTTTAAGATAGTTTGTTTTTTTATCTCTTCATATCTTTGCATATCACAATGTAACTCTTTACATATAATATCTACATCTTCATTTTCTATCTTCATTTTATAAAATTTAAACTCTTTTTTTGTTAATTTTCTTTTTAATACTTCTAATAATAAATTCTCATCTTTTAAAGTACCTACAAGTTTTTTTATATCTTTTGTTAACTCTTGTGTAAAAGTCATCTATTTAATCCAATCTTTTAATTTTCCGATATCACTATAACTAGTCATATCTAAATGAATTGGTGAAATTGATACAAAATTATTATTAACTGCTTCAAAATCACAACTTTTTGACTCATCACTTCTCCACAAAAGAGGATGTAATCCTATCCAATAAACTTCTTCACCTCTAGGTGAATTATATCTATAAGAATCATTTCCATACTCTCTATATCCAACTTTTGTTATTTTTATACCTTTACACTCTTTCTCTTTGCAAGGTGGTATATTAATATTTAAAAGTTTTCTCTCACCTAATGGAAAATTCTCTTCTAAAAGAATTTTTTTTGCAATATCATATATTACTTTTGATGCAAGTTCATAATCCCAAGCATTTTTATTTACTTTGATTTTATCATCTATAACTTGACTAATAGCAATAGCTGGTACACCTTGTATTACAGACTCTATAGCCCCTGCAACTGTACCACTATATGTGATATCTTCTCCCATATTTGAACCGATATTAATACCACTTATAACTAAATCAGGTTTGTTTTCATCATCGTATAAATTATTTAAACCTATAAAAACACAATCAGTTGGTGTACCATCATCCATTTTATAAAAATCATCATCTACACTTATAAGTTTCATAGGACGAGTCAAAGTCATACTATGTCCTGAAGCAGACTTTTCACTTGCTGGGGCTACAATAGTTAATTGCCCCAAAGGTCTTAAAGTTTCTATTAAAACTTTTAAACCTTTTGAATCCCATCCATCATCATTTGTTAAAAATATCTTTTTTAATTTATTTGGCATATAATATATTAGTTTTTATCAATGCAGTTTAAATCACTATATGCTGTTTCAAGTCTTGAAATTAATCTCATTTGACCTGCTCTTAACCAAACTCTAGGATCATAATATTTTTTATTTGGTTTCTCTTCACCATCTGGATTACCTATTTGCCCTTGTAAATAATCGTGTTTAAGAGCTTCAAATTCTCTTACACCATCCCAAAATGCCCATTGAGTATCTGTATCTATATTCATTTTAATTACACCATAATTTATAGCTTCTCTTATCTCTTCCAAAGTTGAACCACTACCACCGTGAAATACAAAGTTAACAGGTTTAGACTCTAAAGAGTGTTTCTTTTCAATAAACTTTTGAGAATTATCAAGAATTTTTGGAGTTAATACTACATTACCTGGTTTATAAACACCATGTACATTTCCAAATGATGCTGCAATTGTAAAATTAGGACTTATTGCATTTAACTTCTCATAAGCATAATTTACCTCATCTGGTTGAGTATATAAAAGAGCATTATCAATATCAGTATTATCAACACCATCCTCTTCACCACCTGTAATACCAAGTTCTATCTCTATCATCATATCAAGCTTATCCATTTTTTCAAAATACTCTACAGATGTTGATATATTTTCTTCAATAGATTCTTCACTTAAATCTAACATATGAGAACTATATAATGGTCTTCCTGTTTCATTAAAATGTTTTTGACTTGCTTCTAAAAGTCCATCTATCCAAGGTAAAAGCTTTCTTGCAGCGTGGTCTGTATGTAACACTACAGGAACTCCATAAGCTTCTGCCATCATATGGATATGTTTAGCACCACTAATAGCCCCTAAAATAGATGCATTTTGTGCTTTACAACCTTTACCTGCAAAAAATGTTGAACCACCATTAGAAAATTGTAAAATAATTGGTGAATTTACTTTTGCTGCTGCTTCTAATACACCATTAATTGATTCTGTATTTACTATGTTAACTGCTGGAATTGCGAAACTATTCTTTTTTGCATAGTCAAATAATTTTTTAGTTTCACTAGCTGTTAATACACCTGCTTTTACTATATCTAATACTGCCATCTATTATATCCCTTATTTATATTCAATTTTTGCATCTTTTTTAAGTTGTAATGCTTTTAACTCTAACTCTTTCATTAACTTTTCTTGCTTCATATTTTCTTTGATTTTATCTTTTACATCATTAAAAGCGACAGTTGAAGCTGATTTTTTATCATCAAGATATATAATATGGTATCCAAATTGAGTTTTAACAGGAGATGTTGTTATCTCACCTTTAGATAATTTAAGAGCAGCATTACTAAATTCAGGAACCATTTTCTCTTTTGTAAACCAACCTAACTCCCCACCATTTTTACCTGAAGGACCTACAGACTTATCTTTTGCCATTTGTGTAAAATCAGATTTTAAATTTTTTGATTTTTTTAAACTAGCTATAATATCATTTGCTTCATTTTCTGTTTTTACTAAAATATGACTAGCTTTCATTTGTGATTGTTCTTGAAATTTTGACTTATTTTTATTATAAAAATCTTTTGCCTCATTATCAGATATATTTAAAGAGTTATGTTTATTTTGCATCCATATTTGAAGAGCTAAACTTTGTTTTATACTTCTTAAAGACTCTAAATACTTTTCATCTTTAACTATATCTGTTTTTAAAATATCTGCTGATAATAATTTTTGCTCTATAATTTTATCTAAAATTCTTTTTTGAGTCTCTTTTGGTAATGTATCAAATTGAACTCTAGGGTCTCTTATTACCATTTGTATATCTTGAGATGTAACTTTATCACCATTTACAGTTGCATACACTTTACTATCCATAGCTATAGCTGAACTAAAAATTGCACCTGAAGCAACTATACTTAATATAACTCTTTTACTTTTATTAAACATTTTTTTCCTTTAATTTTTTAAATTCTTTCCAGTTTGTTTCAATATCATCTATTAAATTTTTTGTTAAACCTTTTACATTTGTTAAAATCATTGGGTTTTGATTTAAAATACCAACAACCTCATCGCTATTACCAAAAGTTTTATATATACTATCTATTTTCTTTTTACCTATACCGTTAATTGAAAGTAAAAATTCTTCTAATTCATCTTTAGATATTTGAAGTGCTTGTTTTATCTCATTTGCTTCATCTACACCTTTTGGATTTGGAATATTACCTTTTTTATTATTAATTTTCATACTTTTAATACTTTTTAAAGAAAATTTATCTTGATAATTATATATTTCACTTGGCCACTCTTCAGACCATCTTCTTTTTACATCATATACTTTATACTCTTTATCTAACTGATGTAGATAAACTTTTTTATCTCCATAATTCTTTTTCTTTTTACCAAAATATGCTCCATCAAAACTAGAATTATAACTACCAAATGTTATATGTCTCATAGTCCTAAGTAAAGAGGTATCTATTTTACCTAACTCTTCCCAATTAAACATTGGCATATGTGGTTTTTTGAAATTATACTTTTTATTATTTTTAGTAAAACTCCACATTAGATATTGACCAATCCAATCTCTAATATATGGGAAAGCTGCAAATGCTGTAGCACACTCTAAAATTCTTACTTTTCCATCTTTCCCATAAGCTACATCACAAGCCCAATACTCTGCATTAGCAGATTTTGATACTTTAACAGCAAGGTCAAGAACATTTTTTGGAACATCCATATAATCCATACTTCCACCTTGAGAAGTATTTGTAAGCCATTCACCCTCTGGAGCTCTTCTCCAAAAAGCACATACAGGTTTATGCCCAATTAACATAACTCTAATGTCAGCTTCCATAGGAACAAAATCTTGAAAATAGATAGGATGATATTTTTTCTCACTATATAACTCTTTTGCCTCTTTATAGTTATCTACTTTATGAACAAAGTATCCACCATAGTTTGATGGTCCATAAGATTTTTTTACAATTTTTGGATATTTTGTTTTTTCAAGAAACTTATAAGCATTCTTTCTATTATAGTATATATATGTTTTAGGAATAGGCAAATCATATTTCCAAGCAAATCTAGTTACATTTTCTTTAGATTTATTTGAAAATTGAGTATCAAGAGATGGTACAAACCTAACATTTGGTAAAGCTCTTGATATCTCTCTAAATGTTTCATAAGCAGTTGCAGGAACATTCCCTATAAGAATATCTATACCTTTTCTTTTTACCTCTTTTATAAATCTATCTTTATCATTTCCCCAATGGTAAGTTACAGTTTCAATTTTATTTGGCCAACCTTTAAAATTTGAATGATCAAAAAATCTTAAAACGTAATCCATATACAAAAAACCTAATTTTGGTAACTCTTTATTTTTTAAACTCATAATATTCCTTAGTATTAAATATATCACTTATTGTATAATTTATTTTAATTTTATAAGAGTTTGCATTAAATATCAATTAATTTATCTTTTTTTTATTATTATTATTGAATAATATAAAATTTAAATTATATTTACTTATATTTAATATAGTTTTATATAAACTTATGTTATATTTATTATTATAAAAACTTAAAAGGTGAATTTATGTTATCAGACTTTACGAAATTAAATACATTTTTAATTGTTGTTAAAGAGAAATCTTTTTCAAAAGCTTCAGCAAAATTAGGAATATCACAGCCAGCAGTTACTCAACAGATGAGATTTTTAGAAAATTACTTAGGAACAAGTATTGTAAATAGAAAGAAAAATGGTATAAGATTAACAAAAGATGGTGAAAAATTATATGCTATTGCACAAAGAATTGAAAATACTCTTTTAAGTTGTGAATCTGAATTATTGAAAATTGTAAACAAAAATGTTGCTTTTATTTTCGGGGCATCTAATGGTATTGGAAATTATATATTACCAACATTTCTTAATGATATAAAAGATAAAATAAATAATGATGTTAGTGTTAATATATCTTCTAGTTCTGAAGCTATTGCAGAGTTAAAAAATAAAAAAATTGATATGGCTTTAATAGAATCTCCAATATTTGAAGATGGAATAATATATAGAGAATGGATGGAAGATGAAATTGTAGTATTTTCAAATCAAAAACTACCAAAAAATATTAATGAAAAAGAGATAATGAGATATAAATGGATTTGTAGAGATGCTAAAAGTCATACAAGAAAACTATTTAAAGAAGCTCTAAGCTCTGTAGATATGCCAGATTGTGAAACATTTAATATAATTAGTGAAACATCATCTCCTACAGCTATAGTACAAACAGTCTCATATAGCTCTAAAGAGTCTGAACCAACAGTATCAATAGTATCAACACACGCTATTGAAAAAGAGGTAAAAGATGGTATTTTATTTGAATCAAGACTACCAAACTCTAATATGAAAAGAACTTTATATATAGCTTATCTAAAAGAGAGAAAACACGACCCATTTATAGATACTGTAATAAATTACTTAATGTCTATTAAAAATTAATAAATATTTGGTATAATAAAGTTATTATAAATATAAATAACTATTAAGGGATATTATGAACTATAAAAATATAAAACAACAAATGATAGATTTTCTTAAAGATGAAACTTCAAAAATAGGTATAAAAAATGTTACAATAGGACTAAGTGGTGGTTTAGATTCTGCTGTTGTAGCTGTATTAGTAAAAGAAGTTTTTAAAGATAATATGAGTGTAGTGTTAATGCCTTCTCAATTTTCTAGTAAAGAGAGTATAACAGATGCTAAAGAATTGTGTAAGAAGTTTGATATAAATTATGAGATAATTGATATATCTCCTATGGTAAAAGGGTATTTTAATAGTATAGATAATGCTACTCCTCTTAGAATAGGAAACTTTAGTGCAAGAATGAGAATGTCTGTTTTATATGATATTAGTGCAAGAGATAACTCTTTAGTTATAGGGACAAGTAATAAATCTGAGATATTATTAGGTTATGGAACTTTATATGGAGATACTGCTTGTGCTATTAATCCAATAGGTCAAATATATAAATCAGATTTATTTGAATTTGCTAAATATATTGGTGTAACTGATACTATTATCAATAAAAAACCTAGTGCTGACCTTTGGGAAGGGCAAAGTGATGAAGATGAATTAGGTTTTACTTATAAAGAGATGGATAATGTTCTAAAATTAATGATAGATAAAAAACTAACAAAAGAGCAACTTTTAGAGAAAAACATAGAAGAAAAACTAATAGATATGTTAGATAATCGTGTTAAAAGTAATCTATTTAAAGGTAGATTACCAACTATAGCTAATATTAATTTTAATTATTAAGGATATTTAAATATGTTACAAACAGAAACAATTGAAAGATTTATACCATTTTTCAAAGATACTATAGATTCAGAAGAAGAAGAACAAATAAATTCTGTTTTAAAACAAGAATTTTCAAGTATAAGTAAGGTTGAAGAGTTAGAATCTGAAATATCTCAATTTATAGGGAAAGAATATACTGTAGCTACAACTAATGCTACAGCTGCTTTACACTTAGCACTTAGTGCAATGGATTTAAAAAGAGCCGATAAAGTTATAATAAGTGTAAATACATTTCCTAATCTCCCTGAAACAGTAAGACACTTTGATGCTGAACCTGTATTTATTGATATAGAAAAAAATGGTTATAATATGGATTTAGACCTATTAGAAAAATATTTAGAAGAGAATAATAATAAAAAGTTAAGAGTTTTGATTATTAGTTTTGTAGCTGGAAATATTCCTGATTTAGATAGACTATATAAAATAAGTAAAAAATATGACCTTTTAGTTATAGAAGATGCTACAAGTGCATTAGGAGCTATTTATAAGAATAAGATGATAGGCTCTTTAGATGCAGATGTAACTATATTTTCTACAAATTTTACAAATAGTAAAATAGCTATTAGTAGAGGTGGTTTTATAGTAACTCAAAATAAATCATTAGCTCAAAAAGCTAAACTATTAAGAACACATGCTATAAATAATAACTTTGATGAATATGGAAATTTAAATTATATTTATGATGTTGTTGATATAGGGTATAAATATGATATGACAGAGTTAGAAGCAGGTTTTAATCTTGCACAATTTTATAAAACTAATACTTTTTGTGAAAGAAGACAAGAGATAGCTTCTATTTATAATGAAAGATTAGAAGATATCCAACATATCTCTTTACCTTATTCAAATGAAGAGAGTATATATAGTCAATATATTATAAAAATAGATAAGAATAGAGATGGATTTGCTAGGGCTTTAAAAGAAAAAGGTATATCTACAGCTTTACATTTTATCCCTCTTCATCTAATGTCTTATTATAAAAAGAAATATAAATTAAAAATAACTGCATTTAGTAATGCACTAACATCTTATGGACAAATATTATCTTTACCTATATATCCTGCTATGAGTGATGAAGATGTTATATATGTTTGTAATACCATTAAAAAAATATCGAAAAACTGGATATAACTTGAAAAGATATGCTACAAGATGGGTAGAACAATATCTATTTTTCCCAAATATACTTCAACGAGCAATTAGTATATCTTTATTTCCTTTAACTATAGCATATTGTTTATATTCAGCATATAAAAGAATATTAGCAAAACCTAAAGGGTATGATATTCCTGTTATAAGTATAGGTAATTTAGTAATTGGTGGGACAGGTAAAACTCCTGTTTCTATAGCTCTTGCAAAAGATAGAAAAAAAGTCGCTATTATATTAAGAGGTTATGGGAGAGAATTTAAAGGTTTATTTGTAGTATCAGATAATGGTAAAATCAAAGGTAATATTAGTAATTCGGGAGATGAAGCAATATTATTAGCAAATAGTTTACCAAAAGCAACTATTATTGTTTCAGAAAATCGTGTAGATGGTATAAAAAAAGCAAAAGAGCTTGGGGCAAAACTTATTATCCTTGATGATGGTTATAATCAACACCATATTGCAAAAGTAAATATCCTTATTAGACCAAAAATAGACCCAACTAATGTTTTTTGTTTGCCAAGTGGTGGATATAGAGATACTCCTATGGTGTATGCATTTACAGATATAGTATTAAGAGATGGAACAGATTTTCAAAGAGAGGTATCTTTTAAACAAAATAATAAAAAATTAGATACTCTTCCAAAAAATGTTATTCTTCTAACAGCTATATCAAAACCAGATAGATTATTTGAATTTTTACCAAAAGATATAAAAATGATATCTTATCCTGACCATTATAACTATACACAAAAAGATATAGATACTATTATAAAGAAATATCCAGAGCATACAATATTAACAACAGGTAAAGATATGGTCAAATTAATAGAGTTTAATATAAAAAATATAATACTAATCGATTTAGATATATCTATAGATAATAAAATCATAAAAAAGATTGAAGAGTATATTAAATATTAACAATATATTTGGTATAATAAGTAATATTAATATAATTTATAAGGATTCACATGTCAGACTCATGCAAAAAAGTATATATAACAACACCAATTTATTATGTAAATGATGTAGCTCATATAGGTCATGCATACACTACTATTATAGGGGATATGCTTGCTAGATATTCAAGACTTGTAGGTTATGATACTTTCTTTTTAACTGGAACTGATGAACATGGTCAAAAAATAGAAAATAGTGCTAAAGATAGAGGGAAAACTCCAAAAGAGTATGCTGATGAGATTAGTGATAAATTTAAAACATTATGGGATGAGTTTGATATATCTTACGATAAATTTATAAGAACAACAGATGAAGAACATAAAATAGGTGTACAAAAAGCTTTTCAAAAGATGTTAGATAAAGGTGATATCTATAAAGGTAACTATGAAGGTAACTATTGTATAAGTTGTGAAACTTTTTTTACAGATGCTCAACTTCTTGAAGATGCTTGTTGTCCTGATTGTGGTAAAGAAACTACAATAGTAAAAGAGGAGAGTTACTTTTTTAAACTATCTAACTATGAAGATAGACTATTAAAACTTTATGAAGAAAATGATGAATTTATATTACCAAAGTCAAAATCAAAAGAGATAGTAAATTTTGTAAAAAATGGATTGAACGACCTTTCTATTACAAGAACAAGTTTTGATTGGGGTGTAAAACTACCATCTTCTATAGGAGATGATAAACATGTAATGTATGTTTGGTTAGATGCTTTAATGAACTATATTACAGCTTTAGGATATGGAGATGAAAATGAAAATAATATGGAAAAGTTTTGGCCTGCAAAAATACATCTTGTAGGTAAAGATATATTAAGATTTCACTCTATTTTTTGGCCTGCTTTTTTAATGTCTTTAGAGTTGCCACTTCCAGACCATATAGCAGCTCACGGTTGGTGGACTAGAAATGGTGAAAAGATGTCAAAATCAAAAGGTAATGTAGTAAATCCTAAAGAGGTTGCAGATAATTATGGATTAGATGCTTTTAGATATTTTATCTTAAGAGAAGTACCTTTTGGACAAGATGGTGATTTTTCTCAAAAAGCTTTAATAGATAGAATTAATTCTGATTTAGGTAATGATTTAGGTAACTTATTAAATAGAATTAGTGGTATGAGTGGAAAATATTTCAACTATAAACTAAATAGTGATAATTTAATTAAATATCATAAAAAAGAGCTTGATGAAGTAGGTAATATAATTAAAAATGCTGAACCTCTTATATATAATATGCAAATCAATAGATATTTAGAAGATTTATGGAAAGCCTTAACTATAGCAAACAAAGCTATAAATGACTATGAACCTTGGAATATGATGAAAAATAATGAAGAGGATAAAGCTATGGCTTTAGTATCTCTTATTGTAAATATAATGGCAAAAGTATCTATTATGTTAGAGTCTGTAATGCCAGAAAAAATCCAAAAGATATCAGAATCTTTGGGTATAACTATAAATACTGATTTATATAAAGAGTTAATAATCAATAATGGTATTCTAAAAGATATAACTATTACAAAAGTTGATGCTTTATTTCCAAGAATAGAGGAAGAGTTATTAGAAAATAAAAAAGAGAGTAAAGAAGATATAAAAAATATCAGTAAAACAAAAGAGAGTAAAGAAGAAGATGATAATTTAATAACAATTGATAAGTTTTTCGAAACAAGTTTAAAAATAGGTACAATAGTTGAAGCCCAAGAGGTTCCTAAATCAAAAAAATTACTAAAATTACAAGTTGATGTAGGGGAAGATAAAAATAGACAAATACTAGCAGGTATCAAAGAATACTATAATGCTTCAGATTTGATTAATACTCAAGCTTGTGTAGTTGCAAACCTAAAACCTGCAAAACTTATGGGGATGTTAAGTGAAGGGATGCTATTAGCAGCAAAAGATGAAAATGGATTACATCTTATTCGCCCAGAAATAAATAAAATATCTGGAACAAAAATAAGTTAAATAATTATGCAAATATCAGCACTAACAGACTTATTAGAAGGGAAATTATTAAATACACCTTTTATATCATTTGTTACACAGATACATACTCAAGTATCTAAAATAAATGAAGGAGATGCATTTTTTGCTTCTAATAATGAAGAGATTCAAAAAGCTATAGAGTCTGGTGCATTTGCTATTATTTTAGAATTTGATACAAAAATAATAGATAAAGAGATAGCTTGGATAAAAGTTGATAAGTTAAACTCTTCTATTACTAAAATATTAAGATATAAGCTACTTCAGAAGAATTTAACTTTTACACATACATCTAATATTTTATATGATATGTTAAAATTATTAAAAACAAAAGAGTTTAATAGAAACTCTCTTTTTCTATCTAATAATTTAAAAAATAACTTTGAACTATTAATAAATGAAAATAATAAAACAGTATATTCTAAAGATATAGAATTTATCAATCTTATATCTACAAATATTATTCATAAAAAAAAGATTTTAAATAGTGTTGATAATCTAATAGTACACTCTTTATTTGAAATATCTTTTTCATATAAAGATATATTTTATGATAAGATTAGATTATCAAAATTATACCTAAATGAATTTATTGAAGCTATTGATATATTAGAAGATGAGGAAAATATAAAAAAAATATCATATTTTAGTTTTATGAAACCTATATTTTTAAATAAATCAAATAAAATTATAAATTATGGTCAATCAAATAGATTTATACTAACAAGTACAAAAGAATCAATATCTAAAAAAGAGATAGCATTTATAAAAGAAAATTATACTTATGCTAAGTTAGTAATATTAGATACTGATAATTTAACAGATGAGATGATTTTAAATAATATTAAAGAGTTAAACTTTAATGTTCTTTATATATTAAATAAAAATGTTGACGAAATTACAAATATTTTAAATAATAACATTCCAAATACAGAAAGTTTATTTTAAACTATCTGTTGTTATCTCTTCTATTATAGCTAACCCAAAACCATTAATACCTACAAAAGAGTGCTTTTTACTACTAGTTATTAGTTTAATATTCTCTATTTTAAGATAATTTAATATCTGAGCACCTATTCCAAAATCTTTTATAATATTACTATTTTCGTGTTGATTATCTAAAAATACTAAAATTCCATTATTATTTTTTAGATATTCTATAGAATTAGTCATAGAACTTAAACTATTCTCATTTAAAAAAAGATTGATATCTGGTTCGACATTATGAAATTTTACAAAACTCTCTTTTGATAAATCACCAAATTGAATAACTATATGTTCATTATTTAAATGGTCTTTAAAAACTCTTTTTTTAGTATCTATTCCAAAAAATTTCATATCCTCAATAGAAATCTCTTTAATTAATGTTTCATAAGCCATTCTATACTCTATAATATCAGATATATAAACTTGTTTCATATTGTGCTTTTGAGAAAATATATCTAAATCATCTCTTCTTGCCATTGTACCATCATCTTTCATAATCTCACAAATAACAGCTTCACCTGCTAAACCTGCTAGTTTACATAAATCTACAGAACCCTCTGTATGTCCTGTTCTTACTAATGTTCCACCATCTTTTGCTATTAATGGAAATATATGTCCAGGTCTTACTAATTCTATAGCTTTACTAATAGGATTAGCTAAAATTCTAATAGTATCGTCCCTCTCTTTTGCACTAATTCCAGTTGTTGCATTTGCACAATCAACAGATACAGTAAAAGCTGTTTCATAAGAAGATGTATTACTATCTACCATAGGATTTAAATCAAGTCTTTTAGCTGTTTGAGCTGTAACTGCTGTACAAATTAAACCTTTTGCATGAGTTGCCATAAAATTAACTTTTTTATCATCACTTAAAGTAGCAGAATAAACTAAATCACCTTCATTCTCTCTATCCTCATCATCAAGCATTATAATCATATTACCTTTTTTTATCTCTTCTATAGCCTCTTTTACTCTTTGTATTGCAGACATACATAAACCCTTATTATTCTTTTTGATATTATTATACCAAATTAAATAGAAAATATGCCTAAAATAAATTTATTTTAGGTTTATTGATGTTATAATATTTTTTATAATCATAAAGTTAAATATGAAGGAAAAAAAATATGTTAAACCAAAACTCAATTACGGGTGCGATGACTGCTCTAATTACCCCTTTTAAAGATGGTAAAATAGACACATTATCATATGAGAATTTAATAAAAAGGCAAATAGCTCAAGGTATAGATGCAGTTGTTCCAGTAGGGACTACAGGTGAAAGTGCTACTCTTAATATGAATGAACACAAAGAGTGTATAGAGATAGCAGTAGCAACTTGTAAAAATACTAATGTAAAAGTTATTGCAGGAGCTGGAGCAAATGCTACTTTAGAAGCTATAGAATTAGCTAAACATGCTCAAGTAGTTGGTGCAAATGCTATTTTAAGTGTAACACCATACTACAATAAACCTACACAAGAGGGTCTTTATCAACACTATAAAGCAATAGCTCAAGCGATAGATATTCCTATTATGCTATATAATGTTCCTGGAAGAACTGCTGTTGATATGAGTGCAGATACTTGTGTAAGATTATTTAATAACATATCAAACATATACTCTATTAAAGAAGCTACAGGAAGTATAGAAAGAACTATTGAAATTCTTACAAAAGCTCCTAATATGGCTGTTGTTTCTGGTGATGATGCTATAGATTTTCCTATGATGGCAACAGGTGCTAGTGGCTGTATATCTGTAACTGCAAATCTACTTCCAAATATTAAATCTGATATAATTCATAATGTTCAAAAAGGGAATTTTGAAGAAGCAAAGAGATTAAATAATATGTTATATCCTTTAAATAAAGCTCTATTTTGTGAAGCAAACCCTATTCCAATTAAAGCTGCTATGTATTTAGCTGGTCTTACACAAACTTTAGAATATAGACTACCTCTTACTCCACCATCAAAAGAGAATATGAAACTTTTAGAAGATATAATATCTAAATATGATATTATAAAATAGTTAGGGATATCTTATGTACACTATTTTTAGTTTATTAATATTCTTTTTATTAGTTATATTCTCAACATTATTATATTTTAAACTAAAAAAATCTAGGCAAGCTGATTTAGACAATGGAATATGTCCATCTTGTGGTGCTGAACCTAAAAGCTTTAAAGACCCCCAAACTGGAGTGAGCTTTAAAGTTGAACCTATAAAATCAAAAATCCTTAAATCTTACGGTTGTTCAGGTATAAAAGAGATAGAGTACCAATGCTCTAGTTGTGGACTAACAGAGGTTCATACTAGTGTTGGTCAAGGATGTAGTTTATAAACTATATCCTTATCTTTCTCTTTTTATTATTTATTTATAGCTACTTGATTTCTACCATTATTTTTACAGTAATATAGTCCATCATCAGATTTTTTAATCATATCTTCTAAACTATCTTCAATACCGTAACAAACACCAATAGAAGTTGTATATTTAATCTCTAAATCTCCTATTTTTATAATATTATCCTAAAAAAGC
>JAYELQ010000047.1:0-14879 GCA_034717655.1 Campylobacterota bacterium | reverse complement strand
AAATTATAAGGTAAAAAATGGATAAATTAATAAAAACAATAAAATCAAAAATAAACTTAAATGAGAAAGTTATTATAAATATAATAGAGCTTTTAGAAGATGGGGCTACTATCCCCTTTATAGCAAGATATAGAAAAGATATGACATCTAATGCTACAGATGAAACACTTATTAAGTTTCAAGAGATTTATGAATATAGTCAAAAACTAATCAATAAAAAAGATGAATTAAAACAAAAACTAAAAGAGAAAGGGGAACTTACATCTATTATAGAAAAATCAATAGATGAAGCTAATACCCTTACTAATTTAGATGATATCTATGAGCCATTTAAAGGGGTGAAAAATACAAGAGCAAATGATGCAATAGAGAATAATCTTGAAAAACTATCTCAAATTATATCAACTATGAGATATAGTAAAGATGAGGTAAATCAAAAAGCAAAACAGTTTCTAAATCAAAATATAAAAACAACAAAAGATGCAATAGATGGAGCTATTGATATAATAGCTTTAAGATATTCACAAGATATAAAAACAAAAGAGATTATTAGGAAAAATATACAAGAGTATGGATTATTAACTACTAAAAAAACTAAAACATTTAAAGAAGATGGAGTATATAAAAACCTACTAGATACAAAAGAGAAAGTAAAATGGTTAAAATCACATAAGCTTTTAGCAATATTAAGAGCAGTAAATGAGAAAGAGTTAACTTTAAAAATAGAAGTTGATGAAGATTATCTTATAAATGGTATAAAAAAATTTAGAATAAAAGATTATCATAATAGTTCTAAAGAGTTTTATTTAGAGGGTTGTGTTGATGGATTAAAAAGGTTATTGTTACCATCTCTAAAAAGAGAGCTTATCTCAAATCTAAAAGAGAAAGCAAATAAAGAAGCTATAGAGTTATTTGGTAAAAATCTAAGTGAATTATTAATGACACCTCCACTTGTAAATCAAACTATTTTAGGTATTGACCCCGGATATAAAACAGGTTGTAAATTGGCTATTATAGATAATGATGGTAAATATTTAGATAGTGAAGTTATATATTTATTGAATGATAATCAAATTTTAAACTCTTCAAAAAAAGTGCTAGATATAATAAAAAAATATAAAATTACAGCTATAGCTATTGGAAATGGAACAGCTTCAAAAGAGACAGCTTTATTTGTATCAAATCTTATTAAATCAAATAATTTAAATTTAAAATATGCAGTTGTAAGTGAGATAGGAGCTTCTGTTTATTCTGCTTCAAAGATAGCAGTTCAAGAGTATCCAAATCTTGATGTAACTATAAGGGGGGCTATATCTATAGCTGGAAGATTAAGAGACCCTATGGCTACACTTGTAAAGATTGACCCAAAATCATTAGGTATAGGTCAATATCAACACGATTTACCACAAAAAGAGTTAGGTGAAAAATTAAAGTTTATAACTTCAAGTTTAGTAAATAAAGTTGGAGTAGATATCAACTCCACTTCATATAAACTTTTATCTTATATATCTGGAATAAGTGAAAAATTAGCTTTAAATATAATAGAGTATAG
This sequence comes from Campylobacterota bacterium, assembly GCA_034717655.1. Lineage (GTDB taxonomy): Bacteria > Campylobacterota > Campylobacteria > Campylobacterales > Arcobacteraceae > JAIOSF01. The sequence goes on along the minus strand of JAYELQ010000047.1, from coordinate 13,327 downwards.
AGATAGTATAAATGGTTTTAAAACAAAAAAAGAGCTTTTAAAAGTAAAAGGTTTAGGTGCTAAAACTTATGAACAAAGTGTTGGATTTATAAGGATAAAAGATGGTTTATCTTATCTTGATAATACAGGGATACATCCAGAAAGTTATAATATAGCAAAATATATAAAAGATAACTACCCTTTAGATGAGGTTGATAAAGATATAATTGAAAATATATCTAATAAGTTTAATATAGGTATAGTAAGTTTAGAAGATATAATAAAAGAGCTTCAAAAACCTGGATATGATATAAGGGAAGAGTTAGAGCAGATATCTTTTTGTGAAGAGATAAAATCTATAGAAGAGTTAAAAGAGGGTGATATTGTAAGTGGAGTTGTTAGAAATATTACAGATTTTGGAGCATTTATTGATATAGGATTAAAAAATGATGCTATGTTACATATATCTCAATATAGTAAAAATCGTATAAATCATCTAAGTGATGTTATGAGTATTAATCAACAATTTAATAATTTAAAAATAGTTAGTGTTGATATTGAAAAGAATAAAATAGGTTTGAGTTTAATTCATATATAAGTGTAGTAGAACTATAATGATAGTTAATAATTAGATGAATAAAGGAGTAGCATATATGCCTGTAGTAAGTAAATTTTTAGGAATAATTATAACAATGTATTGGAATGAACATAATCCACCACATTTTCATGCAAAATATGGAGAATATAAAATTATCGTTCATATTAAAACAGGTGTAGTTGAAGGTAAGTTTCCAAAACGAGCTTTAAAAATGGTTATGGAGTGGTATGAACTACATAAAGATGAACTATTAGAAGATTGGGAACTTTGTGCAAAAAGAGAGATGCCAAATCCAATTGAACCATTGGAGTAGAACTATGTTTATATTTGTAAAAGAGGTCAAATACCTAAAAGACTACAAAATTGAATTAAAATTCAATGATGGTAAAAAAGGTGTGGCTGATTTAGAAAGTGAATTATATGGAACAATGTTTGAACCACTTAAAGATAAATCAATATTTTCAAAAGTAAGAGTTGATGAAGATTTAGAAACTATCACTTGGGAGAATGGAGCAGATTTAGCACCGGAATTTTTATATTATAAAAGTTTTCAAAATGAGATATCTTTAGAAAAACAATTTAAACAGTGGGGATATATTATAGAATAACTTTTAATGAAAAATTTAATTATTAGATTTGCATACTTTTTACAAGGTTCAAGTAGATATTATGCAGTAAAACATTTTGTATATCAGTTTTTAGAAGATAATAGTAGTCTTAAAAAGAGATATTTTGATTTTGTAATGATTTTTATAGTTTTAACTACTATTGCTATTATGATATATGAAGTTAATCATAAACCAACAGAGTTTTTAACAAATTTTGAAACTGTAGCTGTTATTATTTTTATAATAGAGTGGCTTCTTAGATTTTGGGTTACTTCCCATATTCATAAAATGATTATTGAAGATTATGAAAAGTTTAGATTAATAAATCAACATTTTGATATAAAAAAGTCTTTGAAAAAAGTGATTTATACTAAACTATCTTATGTTTTTTCACCTATGTCAATTATAGACCTTTTGGCTATACTTCCTTATTATAGACCACTTAGAATACTACGAATACTTATGCTTTTTAGACTTTTTAAACTATTAAGATATTCTAACTCTATAAAACAGTTTAGAGATGTTTTTAAAGAGAAAAGATTTGAATTTTTTACACTCTCTATTATGTTCTTAATGGTTATTGTTTTTGGTTCTACTATTATCTTTATATATGAAGGAAATGGTGTAAATCAAAATGTAAATAGTTTTTTTGATGCTATTTATTGGTCTGTTATTACTGTTTCAACTGTTGGTTTTGGAGATATATCACCTGTTTCAACTGAAGGTAGAATAGTTACTATATTTCTAGTTATAGGTGGTATGTCTGTTATGGCATTTTTTACATCTATCATTACAACATCTTTAAGCAATAGATTAGAAGCATTAAAAGATGAAAAAGTTATAAATGAAGCTAATAGTATAAAAGATTTTGTTCTTATTTGTGGATATGGTAGAATGGGTAAAGTTCTTGTAGATGAATTTATAAAAGTTAAACAAAAATTTATTATTATTGATTATGATGATAAAGCATTTGAGCATATAAAATCACAAAAAATATTAGCTATAAAAGGTGATGCAACAGACCCAGCTTTTTTATTGAGTGTTGGTATAAATAGGGGTGCTAGTGCTATTGTAGCTCTTACTAATAATGATGCAGTTAATCTATCTATTATATTAACTGCAAGGTCATATAATAAAGATATAAAAATAATAGCAAGAGCAAATGATAATAGGGTAAAAAACAAACTTTTATTAGCAGGGGCAAATGAGATAATATCAGCAAATAGTATAGCAAGTATTGTAGCTGCTGAATATATTGGTCAACCTATTGCATTTGAAGCTATAGATGAAATTCTGCTTACTAGTGATGGTGCTATTATGGAAGAGATAGAGATACTTGAAAACTCTAGTTTTATAGGTGAAAAACTACAAACAATAGATTTTTTATCTTTAAATATAACTTTAATAGGTATTATTAAATTTGATGATAGAAAAAACTTTATTTTTAATCCTAAAAAAGATGAATATACTATAGCTTTAAAAGATATATTAATTATTATAGGACACAAAGAGATGATAGAAAAAATAAAAATAGATATCCGTTCTGGAAAACCAAAGTGAAAAATAAAATAATAATATATAGTTTTACTCAAGTTGCAAAAGAGATAGCAAAAGTATTAAAAGAGGTAGAATATTTAGTTGTTATTGTTGAAGATGACCCAAAACGAAATCAAGAAGCAAAAGATTTAGGTTATAATGTAGAGAGTATATCTCTTTTAGATGATGACAATATAATAAAACTTGGTATAAAAGATGAAAATTTAGTTGCTTTTTTTTGTTTTGGAGATGATAAAAACTTAAATCTTTTTATAACACTTAGTGTAAGAAATCTTAATAAAGATTTGAAAATTGTATCAGTTTCATCAACAAAAGAGGGTAATAAAACATTACTTTTAGCAGGGGCAAGTAAAGTATTAAATCCTTATGAGATAGGTGGACTTAGAATATTTAGGTTACTTCATAAACCTTTGATTTTAAATGTATTAGATGATATCCTTTTTTCAAGTTCTGATATAAAAATAGCAGAAGTTATTATACCTAGAAATTCAATATTTGATGGGATTTATTTAGAAGACTTAAGACTTATAGATACTACAGATGTTATTATATTAGGTATTCAAGATAGAGAGATAAGTGATAAATTTATATTTTTTGCAACAGGTATAAACCATAAAATAGATGCAGATGATACTTTGGTTATATTGGGGTATTCTCAAGATTTAGAAAAGTTTATAGATATGGTTAATAATAGTATATAGATTGCTATTTTATATCATCAAATCTTATACTAAGTAATTTTATTTGACTTTCAATATCTTTTCTACAATCCTCAAGTGTATCAATATCAAGTTTAAGCTCTTTAGCTTTTTGCTCAAATGTTTTTGCAACTTCTATAGAATTATCAATAATTTTTGTAGCACTTGTAAGCTTAATTGATTGACTCTTTGCAATTTTAAGTAAATCTTCTCTTGTTATATTTAAATCTTTTCCACATACTGTTGTTGTATGTGATTTCATTGCACCTTTTGAATATGTAATATCATATGCAGGAGATAAACTCCATTTTCCATTTTTATCCATTAAATATGCAAAATTTTTTGCATGGTCGTCAAAGTTAAAAGCTAATATATTTAATATCATTCTTTTAAATAATTCTTCTATATCTTCTTGTGACTTACATACTATTCTTGTTAATTTAAATAAATTTTCATAAGAGGTTGATTTTAAAATTGAGATGTCTGTATGCATCAATCCAGATGCAGTACACATATGTATTTTTTCATCATTTTCATCTCTATCAAATCTTTTTACAAGTAAATGCTTTGATTCATTTTCTTTAATTAATCGAAAGTCTGCAGTATTTATACCTACTTCTTTTGCCATAGTCATAAAAATGTATTCAAGACTAGTAAGGCCTATACTTCCTACATAGTCATATATTTCATCAAATTTAATAATTGCTCTTTTATAAGCTAGATATAATTTTTTTTTATTTAATCTAATTTCCCCCGTATTATAATTGTATTGTACAAGCATTTTAGGTCTTCCACCACCTACAGGAGATACACTTTGGCGAATATTCATTAAAGTTTCAATCGAAGAATTTTCTGTTTCTAGACCTTGTTTCATCTCTTCATATACATCTTTTGCATTAATAACTATATCACTAGTTGTTATACCATCTTCTTCATTTGGATAATATTCAATTGCTCCCATTCCCCTATCACCAATAAATGCAAGTTTATGTAATGGAGTTATTTCAAATGCTTTTTGTCCCTGCTTTTCAAAATATCTATCAATAAAAGGCATACCATGTTTATCTGGAAGAGAATCAAAAAATACACCTGCAATCCCATTATAAAGAGTTGTTTGGTCTGTATTGGTATATGCATTTCTTGTTTTTGTAGTATGAAGTTTTATAGGAGATATCTCTAATCCTTCTAATTTAAACTTTTTATCATATTGAAAATAGATAACTCCATTATATTCAACCATAACACCAATCTTTTTACCATAAATATATGCATTAATCTCTTTCATTAAAATTATCTTTTCTTACTCTTTTTCTCTCTTTATTCATTTTCTTATTTCTAATTTCATCAATTGAAATAAATTTTTCTTGTTCAAGTAGCATTGTAAGTTTTGCAGTCATATCTAGTGCAATCATAATATTTATAATATTTTCAAATTTTGTTGTTTTATTACTTATAAAGTTTGCATAAGATTTAGAAGACATACCAGCAGCCTTATATAAATCTATTTGAGTCATATTCTTTCTAATTCTTTCTTTTTCAATAACATCAACAAATTTTTCCATAATATCATATGGAGTCATAAATTCAATCATAATTTACCCTTTTTATATAAGTTATAGGTATAATATTTATTTTATTTACCCTTTTTATATAAATTATAGCATAAGTATATATAGAGAAAACTTCTATATACTATTATTTGATTTTTTATAACTTATCATACTATTTTGCTTCAACATCTGGAACTTTATCTAAAGCCTTTAAAAATTTATCTTTTGAGCCTTTTTTAGCTCTTTTATTTAAATATTCTTCAGTATTAAGTGCTGATATCTTTTCAGCAACTGCTGTAGCTATAAATTGATTTAAGGATATTTTATCTTCACTTGAAATCTCTTTTGCAAAATTATAAACCGAATCTGGTAATCTTAAATTGACTGCTGCCATTATATCTCTCCTAAAATATGTAAAAATTCACTTGCAAATAATAATATAATCAAAAAGAAAGATGAATAAAGCTTAGAAGTGTAGCATATAGAAATCTCTTTCTATATACTATAGTTATTTTTTAGTTTCTATTTTTCTATCTCTTCTATTTCTGTATGAAGTGGTTTCATAGCTGGGAATAAAAGTACATCTCTAATACTATGTTGGTTTGTAAGCATCATAACAAGTCTATCTATACCGATACCTTGTCCTGCTGTTGGAGCCATACCATAAGATAATGCATTTACAAAATCTGCATCCATCTCGTGAGCTTCATCATCTCCACAATCTTTAGCTTCCATTTGCCCTTTAAATCTATCTAGTTGGTCTAATGGGTCATTTAACTCACTAAATGCATTTGCTATCTCTCTACCACCAATAAATAATTCAAATCTTTCAGTTAAGTGAGTATTTTTATCATCTCTTCTAGCTAATGGAGATATCTCTACTGGGTATTGCGTAATAAATGTAGGGTCTATTAATTTCTCTTCAACAAACTCATCAAATAGTTCACCTTGTAATTGTCCAATATTCATAGCTGGATTTACATCTATGTTTTTCTCTTTACAAAATTCTAATATTTTTTCTTTATTAGTTGTTATATCAGCTGGTACTCCACCTATTTTACTAAGAGATTCAATTAAAGGTACTTCTGTAAAGTTAGCAAAGTTTATCTCTAAATCACCATAAGGTAAAACTGTAGGTAAATCAAGGTGTTCAAAAAGGTATTGAAAGTACTCTTTTGTTATAACTATTAAATCTTTGTATGTTTTATAAGCCCAATAAAATTCTATAGATGTAAACTCAGGATTATGTGTAGCATCCATACCCTCATTTCTAAAGTTTCTATTTATCTCAAAAACAGCTTCAAATCCACCAACTATACATCTTTTTAGATATAATTCAGGAGCAATTCTAAGAAATCTATCAACACCTAATGCATTATGATGAGTAGTAAAAGGTTTGGCATTTGCCCCACCTGCAATAGGGTGCATCATAGGTGTTTCAACTTCTAAAAATCCTTTCTCTTCAAAAAATCTTCTTGTAAGTGATATAACTTTACTTCTTGTATGAAATGTTTTTTTAACTTCACTATTCATAATAAGGTCTAAATATCTTTGTCTATATCTAAGCTCTTTATCTGCTAATCCGTGATATTTTTCAGGTAGTGGAGATATCGCTTTTGTAAGTATTTTAAACTCCATAGTATGTATAGATAGCTCACCTTTTCCAGTACAAAAAGGGTATCCTTTAACTTCTACTATATCTCCAACCTCTATAGCTTTTTTAAATACATTATTATAAAAACCTTCAGGAAGATTATCTCTTGCTATATAAACTTGAAGAATTCCACTCTCATCTTCTATTTTAAAGAAAGTAGCTTTACCCATAACTCTTAAAAACTTTATTCTTCCAGATACTGTATAGTGTCTGTTTTCATCTCTTTTATCTTCTTTATGTTCAATATCACTATTTACATTTATAAACTTAGAGATAGTTGTATCTCTATTAGATTCATTTGAATATGGATTAAAACCAGCCTCTTTTAGTAGTTCTGCTTTTGCAATTCTTTGTTGTATATATATATTTTCACTAAACAATTTTATTTATCCTTTATTTTTAATTTGACACTTTTGACATATCCCATATATTTGCATAGTATGGTCCAAAATTAAAAAGCCATTCTTTTTGGCTATAATCTCTTGTCTATCCTCTAACTCTTTATCAAAAAATTCAATAATATTTTGACACTGTGTACATATTAGATGGTCGTGATGTTCATCTTTTATATTTATCTCATACATTTTTCCATTTTTTTCAAATGGTATAGATGATATAAGTTGTACATCTTTTAGTGAGTTTAATGTTCTATAAATAGTAGCAATACCTATATTTTGATTAGGGTAATTATTTTTTACTATTTTATGAAGCTCTTCTGCATTTATATGTTTATTATTTTCTTTTTTAAGTAAAATATCTAATATAATAGCTCTTTGTTCTGTATATTTTATACCTTTATTTTTAAGAATGCTTTTAATATTATTTGATATTTTACTATTTTCTACCATTAGTTTGTACCGTTTAACTCTTCTTCTACTCTTTTGTTAATCTCTTTATCTGATATATCTTTTATTGTTTCTTTTGTAGAGTTTACAACATCTTCTAAAGTGATTTTCACCTCTTTCTGTATCTCTTTTGTATCTAGTTTTACAATATAGTTTCCAGCTTCAACTAAAATAGGAAATACAATACTATCTTCTACTTTTGGTTGAATGTTATCATTTATAGTTTTTACATTTGTTGCAGCATAAACAATAATAGAAAATAGTAAAAATATCTTACTAGCACCAAATGTAAATCCTAATAGTTTATCAAATATACCAAGTCCACTCATTGAAAATACTTTTGATATTAGAGCTCCTATAATGTAAGCTATTATCCAAAAACTAACTAAAGATAACACAAAACCAACTAATAATATAGTATTTTCATTATCACCTAAAGGGATAATATCATTAATTATATTACCCATATCACCAGCAACTCTAGATGCTATAAAAACACCTCCCACAATACCAACTAAACCAAAAAACTCTTTTGTAAAGCCTCTTACAAGACCTTTTAAACCAAGTAATGTAATTAAAGTAACTATAATAATATCAAATATATTTATATTCTCCAAGTTTTATATCCTAATTTTTCTTTAGATTATATCCTTTTTTTTATTAAATTAATATAATCTATATCTTATAGGAGATTAGTTATAATTTTGGAAATCGCTATTTTACAAAGGCTAAATATGAAAAATCTTTCTATCAAAGCAAAGTTATTTATAATAACTTTAAGTGTAACTATTTTAGTTTCAATATTAATATCTTTTCAATCTATCAATACTATAAATAGTATTTCTAAATCTAATATAGAAAAGTATAAAAATGAAGCTTATCAAAGTAAACAAGATGAACTTAAAAATTATGTTTCATTAGCAAAACATACAATAAATAATTTTTATGAGCGTTCATCAGAAGATAAAATTAAAGAAGAGGTTAAAAGTACCCTTCAATCTCAATCAAATCAACTTATACAAATATTACAACAAGTTTATGATGCAAATGCATATACTGTTTATGAACGAGAATTAAAAAAGAGATTGATGTTTATTGTAAATGTTAGTAGATATGGGAAACATGGATATTTTTGGATAAACGATTTTGATACAAAAATAGTTATGCACCCTTTAAAATCGCATCTTAATGGTAAAAGTAAAAAAGGTGTAAGGCATTGGGATGAGTTTGTAGAGAAAGGTACAAGTGAAAAAGGTAGTGGATTTGTATCTTATGTTCAAACTTTAAAAGGTAAAAAGTTACCAAAAGTATCTTATGTTCAAACATTTAAACCTTATAATTGGATAATAGGAACAGGTGCTTATGTTGGGAATGTAACAAATAAATTAAAAAAAGAGGCATTAGCAACAGTTAAAACAATGAAATATGGAAAAGAAGGATACTTTTGGATTGAAGATATTAGTTCAAAAATAATAATGCACCCTACTAATTCATCTTTAGTTGGTCAAACTATAAATAGTGGGAGAAGTAACTCTAGCAAAATCACTTATACAGAAGAGTTTAAACCTTGGAACTGGACAATAAAAACAGAGATATCAACAAAAGATATAGATATAGAAGTTGCTAATATGATAAAAGAAGAGAAAGATAAAATTAATACTATTATATTTTCTTTAATTATAGAGGTATTAGTTTTATTAGTTATAATTATTTTTATTGTTAATTCTGTTCTTAATAGTATTATAATATCTCCTTTGAAAAAGTTTGAACACGGAATATTAAGCTTTTTTAAATATTTAAATAAAGAGTCAAGTTCAATAGAGAAACTTGATGATAGTACAGATGATGAGATAGGAAATATCTCTAAAGTAGTTAATAATAATATTAATAAAACTAAAAAATTAATAGATGAAGAGATTGAATTTATATCTCACTCTAAATCTATTTTAGATAGAGTTTCAAATGGATTTTATAATGAAACCATTACATATAGAAGCTCAAATTCAGCACTTGAAGATTTTAAAAATACAGTTAATAATATGATAAATATTACAAAAGAGCATTTTGAAGATATTAATAATATTTTAAAAGAGTATTCATCTTTAGATTATAGAAAAGAGTTAAATTTTAATAATATAGAAAGTGGTGGAGCATTTGATGATTTAGTAAAAAGTATTAATAGTTTAAAGTCTGTTATAACTTCAACTCTTGTTGAAAATAAACAAACAGGTTTAACTTTAGAGCATAGCTCTAAAGTATTATTAGATAATGTAGCTATATTAGATAAAAATTCAAATGAAGCTGCTGTATCTTTAGAAGAAACAGCAGGTGCATTAGATGAGATAACATCTAATATATCTAATAATACAACAAATGTTATAGAGATGTCAAAATATGGTAATGAGGTAAAAGTTGAAGTTTCAAAAGGTCAAAACCTTGCAAATCAAACAACTAAAGCTATGGATGATATTGATAATGAAGTTATATCTATTAGTGAAGCTATAACTGTTATTGACCAAATCGCATTTCAAACAAATATATTAAGTTTAAATGCAGCAGTTGAAGCAGCAACAGCAGGTGAAGCTGGAAAAGGTTTTGCAGTTGTTGCTCAAGAGGTAAGAAACCTTGCTAGTAGAAGTGCAGATGCTGCTAATGATATAAAAACAATAGTAGAAACAGCAACAAAAAAAGCAAATGAAGGTAAAGAGATAGCAAATCAAATGATAGAGGGTTATACACACTTAAATCACTCTATTACAAAAACTATAGATATGATTTCAAATATTGAAAACTCATCAAAAGAGCAACAAAATGGAATTATACAAATAAATAACTCTATAGCTTCTTTAGATACTCAAACACAAAGAAATGCTGAGATATCTTCTCAGACAAAAAGTATAGCATTACAAACAGATATTTTAGCAAAAGAATCTGTAGAGAGTGCAAATAGTAAAGAGTTTGAAGGAAAAAATGATATAAAAGCTAAAGTTGATAATAATACTATATCTAATAGTATTAAAATAGATAAAATAACATCATCTAGCAATAATGAGGAATGGTCAAGTTTTTAATTGAACTTAAAATAATTTTTAGTATAATACTTTTTATTATACAATATATAAGAAAAAAGGAAAATAATGACTCAAGAATATATAAGTACAGATAACTTAGCTACAGCAGATGCTGAAATATTTGGTATGATTGAAAATGAACTAGAGAGACAAACAAATCATTTAGAGATGATAGCAAGTGAGAACTTTACATCTCCTGCAGTTATGGAAGCTATGGGTTCTGTATTTACAAATAAGTATGCAGAGGGTTATCCATATAAAAGATATTATGGTGGATGTGAGTTTGCAGATAAGGTTGAACAATTAGCTATAGATAGAGCTTGTGAAATATTTGGATGTAATTATGCAAATGTACAACCACACTCAGGAAGTCAAGCAAATGGAGCAGTTTATGCTGCACTTCTTAAAGCTGGTGATAAAATTCTTGGTATGGATTTATCTCACGGTGGACATCTAACACACGGTTCGAAACCATCTTTTTCTGGTAAGAACTATACTCCTTTTTATTATGGAGTTGAACTTGATGGAAGAATAAATTATGATAGAGTTATGGATATTGCAAAAATAACTCAACCAAAAATTATAGTTTGTGGAGCTTCTGCTTATGCTAGAGAGGTTGATTTTAAAAAGTTTAGAGAGATTGCAGATGCAGTTGGTGCTTTACTTTTTGCTGATATTGCACATATCGCAGGACTTGTTGCAGCAGGTGAGCATATGAGTCCATTTCCTTATGCTGATGTAGTAACAACAACTACTCATAAGACACTAAGAGGTCCTAGAGGTGGTATGATTATGTGTAATGATGAAGATATAGCAAAAAAATTAAATAGTGCTATTTTTCCAGCTCTTCAAGGTGGTCCTTTAGTTCATGTAATAGCTGCTAAAGCTGTAGCATTTAAAGAGATACTTAGTCCAGCTTGGAAAGATTATGCAAAACAAGTAAAGGTAAATGCAAATGTATTAGCTGAGGTGTTAATAAAAAGAGATTATGATATTGTAAGTGATGGGACTGATAATCATCTTGTTTTAGTAAGTTTTATAAATAAAGAGTTTAGTGGAAAAGATGCAGATGCTGCTCTTGGAAATGCTGGAATTACTGTAAATAAAAACACAGTACCTGGTGAAACTAGAAGCCCTTTTGTTACTTCTGGAGTTAGGATAGGTTCTCCTGCTTTAACAGCAAGAGGTATGAAAGAGAAAGAGTTTGATATTATAGCAAATAAAATAGCTGATGTATTAGATGATATAAATAATACTCAACTTCAAGAAACAATAAAAAAAGAGTTAAAACAATTAGCTAAAAATTTTGTAATTTATACAAAATCAACTTATTAATAATATAGTACCTTTTGGTACTATATTTTTATTAGATAAAGAAGGATATATATAATGAATAGAGATGGTAAAAATTTCAATGGAAAAGAGTTTCTAAGAAATGTTAGTATTGAACAAGAAAAGTCAGAATTAGAAGAGCAACAAAATAGATTAGAGCAACAAAAAAGAGACTCTTTTGAAGAAAATAATTCAATGTATAATGAAGATATGAGCTATTCAAATAATAATAATCGTATTCCTGAAGATAGTTTTGTTGATTTTGAAGAGGAGGAGCAAAAAGCTAAAGTTTTTGACCTTAAATTAGAAAATAATCCAAAAAAGAAAGTTTCATCTACAAAAAAATATATTATATTATCTATAGGTTTATCAATATTATTTATATTAATAATTATAGGACTTCGTGTAAATTCAAATAAAAATGAAGAAAATAAATTAAATACTATAGTAGAAGATAAAGCAAAAGTAGAACCAGAAAAAGTAGCAGAAAAAGTTAACGGTATACAAGAATATAAAGATATTATTGAAGCAAAAAAAGAGGAACAAAAAGAGTTAGAAAAAAAAGATATATTATTACCAGAACAATTAGAGTATAAAAAACCTACACTAGAAGATAAAACAATTAAAGAAGAAAATAATAAAAATGATTTATTCGAAATTAATAAGAAAAAAGAGGAAGAGAAAGCTAGAAAGTTATTAGAGAAACAACGAATAGAAAGAGAATTAAAAGCTGAAAGGGAAGAAGAAAAAAGAAGAATAGAAAGAGAAAAGCAAAGATTAGAGGCAGCTAGAAAACTAAGAGAGAAAAAAAGATTAGAAGAACAAAAAGCAGCACAAGAAAATAAAAGAAGAAAAGAATCTGTTATTCCACCAGTTCAAGAGAAAGATTTAGATAAGCCATCTAATTTAGCTGGATATTATATTCAAATAGGAGCTTTTTCTAAAAAACCAAACCAAAGCTTTAAAAATAATATTCTAAGAAAAGGATTTAATTATCAAATATATGAAGTGAATGTAAAAGGTAAAATATTTTATAAAGTATTAATTGGACCATACCCTGTTAAGAGTTTAGCATTAAAAGTTATTAGTGACGTTAAAAAAGAGTTTAACAATCAAAATGCATATATATTAAAGTTTTAGGAAAGAGATATGAAATTTTACGATAAAACACTATTTTTAGACCAATTTACACCTGTATCTATATATCAAAAAGTAAAAACTATTTTTAAAGATGAGATTACATTTTTATTTGAATCTGTATTAAATAATAGTGATGGAAACTTTAGTTATATTATTATAGGGGATAGGGAAAGATTAAAAAAAGAGCTTGATGATATGAAAAATAAAGATGACTTGGCTACAAGAGATAGTCAAGATATGTTATTAGCAATAAACAACAAACTAAAAGAGCAAGGTCAATTGTGAAAAAAATAAC
>JAYELQ010000046.1:12903-14917 GCA_034717655.1 Campylobacterota bacterium | reverse complement strand
ACAATAACTCTTGCTAGTAGAACACTTAGTAAATGTGAAGATATAGCAAAAAGTGTAAAAGATAAAATAGGTGTAGATATACAAACAACTTCAATAGATGCAGATAATACAGATGCACTAATAGAATTAATTAAAAAACTTAATTGTAAAGTTATTTTAAATGTAGCTCTACCTTATCAAGACCTTACTATTATGGATGCTTGTAGTGCAACAAACACTCACTATATAGATACAGCAAATTATGAACATCCTGATGAGGCTAAATTTGAATACAAAGAGCAATGGGCAAGAGATAATGATTTTAAATCAAAAAATCTAACAGCACTTTTAGGAAGTGGTTTTGACCCAGGTGTAACTGGAGTATTTGTAAAATATATTGAGCAAAACTATCTTGATACAATTGAATATATTGATATTATGGATTGTAATGCTGGTGACCACGGATACCCTTTTGCTACAAATTTTAATCCTGAGATAAATTTAAGAGAAGTTAGTGCAAATGGAAGATACTGGAAAGATGGAAAGTGGATAGAAACTAAACCTTTAGAGATTAGAATAGAGCATAATTATCCAGAAGTTGGTATAAAACCATCATATCTATTATATCACGAAGAGCTAGAGAGTTTATCAAAAAATATAAAAGGTTTAAAAAGAATTAGATTTTTTATGACATTTGGTGATGCATATATACAACATATGAACTGTTTACAAAATGTAGGTATGTTAGGTATAGAACCGATTGAACATAAAGGAGAAATGATAACACCTATTGAATTTTTAACTACACTTCTTCCAAACCCTGCTAGTTTAGGAGCTAGAACACACGGAAAAACAAATATAGGTTGTATCTGTGAAGGGATAAAAGATGGTGTTAGAAAAAAATATTATATATATAATATTTGTGACCATCAAGAGTGTTATAAAGAAACAGGAGCTCAAGCTGTTAGTTATACTACAGGTGTTCCAGCTATGATTGGGGCTAAATTAGTTTATAATGAAAAATGGAATTTAAAAGGTGCTATAAATGTTGAAGAGTTTAATTCTACACCTTATATGGAAGAGCTTATGACACAAGGGCTACCTTGGAAAATTATAGAATTAGATTAAGAGTTTGATATACTCTTAGCTAATTTACTCTTAACTAACTCTTCACAACACTCTAATGATAAATCTTCAAAAACCAATAACCCACTAAATAATATTATGCTATATAAATAATATTATTTATTTTTAATATATTTTTAGATAAAATTTAGGTATTTTAACAAAAGAGTATATTTATTATGAAAAACAAAGAAAATAAAAAGAAATTAACTGGTTCACAAATTGTAATAGAAGCACTACATAGAGAAAATACAGAAGTTGTATTTGGTTATCCGGGTGGGGCTATTATGAATGTTTATGATGAAATATATAAGCAAGATTATTTTCAACATATATTAACAAAACACGAACAAGCAGCAGTTCATGCAGCAGATGCTTATGCTAGAAGTACTGGTAAAGTGGGTGTTGCTATAGTTACATCTGGTCCAGGATTTACAAATGCAGTTACAGGTTTAGCAACAGCTTATACAGATAGTATCCCTATGGTTGTTATATCAGGACAAGTTCCAACAGCAGTGATAGGTACAGATGCATTTCAAGAGATAGATGCTGTTGGTATTAGTAGAAGTTGTACAAAACATAACTTTTTAGTAAATGATGTAAAAGAGCTAACTAGAGTTATGAAAATAGCATTTCATATAGCAAGAACTGGAAGACCAGGACCTGTGCATATTGATTTACCAAAAGATGTAAGTGCAAATTTAGCAAATTTTAATTATGAACAAGAGTTTGATTTACCAACATATAAACCAACAACTAAAGGTAATATAAAACAAATTAAATCAGCTTTAGACCATATTAGTAAATCAAAAAGACCTCTTTTATATATAGGTGGTGGAGCTGTTTTATCTAATTGTTATGAAGATATAAGGGAGTTTGTAAAAGTAACAAAAATACCTGTAGTTGAAAC
>JAYELQ010000046.1:0-12803 GCA_034717655.1 Campylobacterota bacterium | reverse complement strand
CAGCTTTAGACCATATTAGTAAATCAAAAAGACCTCTTTTATATATAGGTGGTGGAGCTGTTTTATCTAATTGTTATGAAGATATAAGGGAGTTTGTAAAAGTAACAAAAATACCTGTAGTTGAAACTTTAATGGCTCGTGGTATTATGAGAAGTGATGACCCTTATCTATTTGGTATGTTAGGTATGCACGGTGAATATGCTGCAAATATGGCTATGAGTGAAACAGATATGATTATTTGTCTTGGAGCTAGATTTGATGATAGAGTTACAGGACGACTAGATGTATTTGCTAAAAAAGCACATGTTGTTCATGTAGATATAGACCCAGCTTCAATTGCAAAAATAGTTAAACCAAACTATCCTATAGTTGGAGATTTAGCTATTGTTATGAAACAAATACTAGAACATACTAAAGACTTTGAATTTAATAATTACTCAAAATGGGTAGATAAACTTCAAAACTATCAAGATGAACACCCTCTAAGCTTTAATGATAATGGAGATATATTAAAACCACAATGGGTTATAAAAAGAACAGGTGAGATATTAGGAGATGATGCTCTTATATCTACAGATGTTGGTCAACATCAAATGTGGACAGCACAATTTTACCCTTTTAATTATCCAAGACAATGGATGACAAGTGGTGGACTTGGTACTATGGGGGTTGGTTTACCTTATGCTATGGGTGTAAAAAGGGGTAATCCAGATAAAATATCTGTAAACTTTACAGGTGATGGTTCTATTATGATGAATATTCAAGAAGTTATAGCTTGTACTCAATATAATTTACCTGTTATTAATATAATACTAAATAATAACTATTTAGGTATGGTTAGACAATGGCAAACTAGATTTTATGAAGATAGATTAGCAGAAACTACACTAGATACACAAGCTAATTTTCAAATGTTATTTGAATCTATGGGTGGTGTTGGTTATAAAGTTAATACAAAAGAGGAGTTTGATAAAGCATTAAAAGATGCTGTAGATTCAAATAAACCTGCTGTTATAGAAGTTATGATAGATAGAAGAGAAGAGGTTTTACCTATGGTACCAAATGGACATGCATTAAATGAGATGTTATTATTAGAAAATGGAGAAAAATAATGGGTTCTTTTAAAGATTTTTATAATAGTGAAGAGAAAAGGGAAGTTTTATCAGTTATTGTTATAAATAAAGATTCAGTTCTAAGTAGAATTGTGGACCTTTTTTCTGCTCGTGGATATAATATAGATTCACTTACAGTTGCCCCTATTCCAAATAGTGAATATTCAAGAATTACAATTGTTACTTATGGAAAAGCAAGAACAATGGATCAAATTGTAAAACAATTAAATAAATTAGTTCCTGTTTTAAAAGTAACAGAGCATAAAAATGTGATTGAGAAAGATACAGTTTTAGTAAAAATATCTTTAGAGCAAAGTTTAAGTGATATAGATGTTTTAGCAAGAGCTTATAATGGTTCTATCTTAAATGTAACAGATGATGCAATTGTAGTATCAGCTACAACAGAACCTGCTAGAATTGAGCATTTTATTAAAATAATTCAAAAATACCAACCTATTGAGATAATTAGAAGTGGTGTTGTTGCAATGGAAAGATAATATAAGTGATAAATCTTAAGGATATTACAAAACAATTAGATATTAAATGTGGAGAAAATATAGAGATTAGTGGCTTAAATACACTACAAGATGCTACTTCAAATCAAATATCTTTTTTAGAAAATAAAAAATATCTATCAGCTTTAAAAGAAACAGATGCAGGGGCTGTATTTGTTTCTAAAGATACTGAACAATTTGTCCCTAAAAACACTATAGCTTTAATTTGTGATAACCCTTATGAATATCTTGCAAAAGCTAGTAAAATATTTGCCCCAAAACTAATAGAGACAGATGGAAAAGAACCTAAAATAGGTGATAATACAACTATTATGAAAAATGTTTCAGTTGGATTAAATACAACTATTGGAAAAAATTGTACAATTATGGCTGGTTCTTTTATAGGTGATAATGTATCTATTGCAGATAACTGTATAATATATCCAAATGTAACTATTTATAGAGATTGTATTATTGGTAACGATACAACTATTCACTCAGGGACTGTAGTTGGTAGTGATGGTTTTGGATTTGCAACAAATAAAAATGGTGAACATATTAAAATATATCAAAATGGTAATGTTAAAATAGGCTCTAATGTAGAGATAGGTGCAAACTGTACTATAGATAGAGCTGCTTTTGCAAGTACTATTATAGAAGATATGGTAAGAATTGATAATCTTGTACATATAGCTCATAACTGTATTATAGGATATGGTTCTATTTTAGTTACTCAAGTTGGTATTAGTGGCTCTACTACTCTTGGAAAATATGTAGTAATGGCAGGTCAAAGTGGTACAACGGGACATCTTGAAATTGCTTCATTTACTACAATATCAGCAAGAGGTGTTGTAACAAAAAATATAAAAGAAGAGAAAAAACAGTGGGCAGGATTTCCACTAATAGAGCATAAAAACTGGCTAAAACTTCAAGCTAAAATAGCAAAACTAACAAATAAAATATAATATAAACACCTTAAACAAGGTGTTTATCCTTTTATAAAAGATATAAACTAGCACTCTAATAGCTAATATGCTAATTTTTTATAAAAAACTCTTGACATTTAAAAAAACCTATGCTATAATTTTATTAGCAGTCAAAGATAGTAAGTGCTAAATTCTACAAAAGAGGTAATATGAGTAAAGAAAATCAAAATACAGAAAATATTGAAAAAAAAGAGGAAGAGATTATAGAAGAAACTCAAACTACGCAAAAAGCTGAAGAGATTTCTGATGAGGAAAAATTTGCTTCGCTTGATGAAGAGTTCAAAGCAAAAATGGAAGCTAAAGTAGCTGAGGCTGAAGCTAAAGCTAAAGAAGCTGAAAATAAGTTTTTAAGAACACATGCTGATTTTGAAAATATCAAAAAAAGACTTGAGAAAGAGAAATATAATGCTATAGATTACGCAAGTGAGAAATTTGCAAAAGATTTATTAGCTCCTATTGATGCTTTACAAATGGCTATACTAAGTGCAAATGCTGATGTTGAAGCAGAGCAATTAGTTGATAAGCTCAAAGAGGGTATAGAACTTACTGTTAAAGCATTTAACAAAGCTTTTGAAAAACACGATATTATTGAAGTTGAATATGATGAATTTAACCCTGATTATCATAATGCTGTACAAAAAGTTGATAGTGAAGAGGTAGATTCTGGTAATATTGTTATGGTTATGCAAAAAGGTTATAAGTTTAAAGATAGACTGCTAAGAGAAGCTATGGTATCAGTGGCTAACTAATAAAAGCTATTGATTTAATAAATAAAAAAATATATTTTAATAAATAAAGGAAAATAGATGAGTAAAGTAATAGGTATAGATTTAGGAACAACAAACTCTTGTGTAGCTGTATATGAAGCTGGTGAAGCAAAAATTATTTCAAACAAAGAGGGTAAAAATACAACTCCTTCTATTGTAGCATTTACAGATAAAGGTGATATCTTAGTTGGTGAACCTGCAAAAAGACAAGCGATAACAAATCCTGAAAAAACAATATATTCTATTAAAAGAATTATGGGTCTTATGATGGACGAAGAGCATGCAAAAGATGCTATGGATAAAGTTGGATATAAAATCGTAAATAGAAGTGGAGCTGCTGCTGTTGAGATTGCTGGTAAAACATACACTCCTCAAGAGATATCTGCAAAAATTTTAACAAAACTAAAAACAGATGCTGAAACATATTTAGGTTCAACTGTAACAGATGCAGTTATTACAGTTCCTGCATACTTCAATGATGCACAAAGAAAAGCAACTCAAGAAGCTGGAACAATTGCTGGATTAAATGTATTAAGAATTATCAATGAGCCAACAGCTGCTGCTTTAGCTTATGGTCTTGATAAAAAAGGTGAAGAGAATGTTATTGTTTACGATTTAGGTGGTGGTACATTTGATGTTACTGTACTTGAAATTGGTGATGGTACATTTGAAGTTCTTTCAACAGATGGTAATGCTTTCTTAGGTGGAGATGATTTTGATAATGTTATTATTGATTGGTTAGCTGAAGATTTTAAAACAGAGTTTGGTATAGATTTAAGAGATGATAAAATGGCTCACCAAAGACTAAAAGATGAAGCTGAAAAAGCTAAAAAAGAGTTAAGTGCTACTGCTGAAACGGAAATAAACTTACCATTTATTACTGCTGATGCAACAGGTCCTAAACATTTAGTTAAATCTTTAACAAGAGCAAAATTTGAAGCTATGACAGAAAAACTAGTTGATGAAACATTAGATCATATTAAAACTGCTATGAATGATGCTGGACTTGACAATAGTGATATTGATGAAGTTATTATGGTTGGAGGTTCTACTAGAATTCCTAAAGCACAAGAGGTTGTAAAATCTTATTTTGGTAAAGAGTTAAATAACTCAGTAAATCCTGATGAAGTTGTTGCTGCAGGTGCTGCTATTCAAGGTGGTGTTTTAAAAGGTGATGTAAAAGATGTACTTTTACTTGATGTTACACCACTATCTTTAGGTATTGAAACTCTTGGTGGAGTTATGACAAAACTTATTGATAAAGGTACAACTATACCTGTTAAAAAGTCTCAAGTTTTCTCAACAGCACAAGATAATCAACCAGCAGTTTCTATTGTAGTTGGTCAAGGTGAAAGAGAGTTTGTAAAAGATAATAAAAACTTAGGTCAATTTGAACTTTCTGATATAGCTCCTGCTCCTAAAGGTCAACCACAAATTGAAGTAACATTTGATATTGATGCAAATGGTGTTTTAAATGTATCTGCAAAAGATAAATCAACAGGAAAAGAGAATAAGATTACTATCTCTGGTTCATCTGGTCTTTCTGATGATGAAATTGAAAAAATGGTAAATGAAGCTGAAGCTAATAAAGAAGCTGATACAAAGAAAAAAGAGATGGTTGATTCTAGAAATCAAGCAGAAGCTATACTTCACGAAACAAGAAAGTCACTTGAAGAAAATAAAGGTGTGTTAGCTCAAGAGATAGAAAATGGTATTATTGAGGAAGCTGCTAAACTAGAAGAGTTACTTAAAAAAGAGGATGTAACAAAAGAGGAGCTAGATGAAGGTAGTAAAAAACTTGCTGAAGTATCTCAAAAATTAATGGAAGAGATGATGCAAAAAGGTGCTAATGCATCTGGGGCTAACCCTTCTGATGCTGAAGCTGCTAAAAAGAAAAAAGATGATGATGATATCATTGATGCTGAAGTTGAAGAAAAAAAATAAAATAAAATATATATAAAACTACTAAAAAAGCCCACTTTTTATAAAGTAGGCTTTTTTATATATTAATAATAAAAATATTAATAATTTTCAGCTAAAAGATAACTAATTTATCATAGAATATCTTATGAAAAAAAATATAACTCCTATAATAATAATATTAATAATAGTTTCTATAATATTAATAGTTTTTCTATCTATGGCAAATTCTCAAAATATGACAGTTGTCTCTTTAAATAATCATAAAAAAGAGGTTTTACCTATGGTTGTTGGTAAATTTCAAGATAGTGATTGTGGTATGGTTATTGATGAACTAGAGTTTAGTTCTCAAATAATATCACCATCTGGAAAAACTTGGTTTTTTCACGACCACGGAGGTATGGCTCACTGGATAGCAAATAAATCTTTTAAAGATAAAGCAGTAATTTGGGTAAAAACTCTTGATACAAAGAAGTATATAGATGGAAGAAAAGCTTGGTACAGTAGAACTGATGAGACCCCTATGGATTATGGATTTGGTGCTTATGAGATAAAGAATGATAATTTAATTGATTTTGAAACTATGTTTTTATATATGAATAGAGGGGAAAACCTTACAAATCCATTTATAAAAAAACAATTATTAGGAAATCAATAATAGATTATGGATATTAGAACTTTACATCAACTAAAAGATATTTCTAAACCTTATTCTATTTTATATATAGAATCAGATACAAACTATAAAAAACAATTATTAAATTTATTTGAAACACTATTTAGTAAGTCTTATTGTGTATCTAATGGATATGATGCAATAGAGTACATAAAAAGAGATAAGCCACATATTGTTATAACAACTTTATCAAATGCAAAGAAGTGTGATATTGCAATGATAACTGATATAAAAGATATAGATGAAAATATACAAATAATAGTATTATCTAACTATAATGATAATTTTGAACTACTCCAAATGATAGATTTAAATATTGTGGATATGTTATTAAAACCATTAGATTTTGATAAAATTTTATTATCTCTAAAAAAAGCTATAAAAACAAGAAAAAATTCAACAAATGAAGAAAAATGTTACGATAAATTTAAAAACTTAAAAGATAAAAATATAAAACTTTTTAACTCATATAAAGGTATATTAATTCATCATAAATCTAATTTAATAAATATTTTAGATAGTAGTATTGTTGTTGTTCAAGTATCTGATATACAAAGGGTAGCTATTAAATATCAAAAATATACTATTGTTCATTTAGAAGAGTTTAATATATATATAAAACTAAAAGCACTACAAATATACAATGGTTTAATAACTTTTTGCTTACCTGAAAAAATAAATCTTATTGTAGAAAATATTGTTCATAGATTTATCATTCCTGATGATAGTTTTAAACTATCTATACATCATAAAAATAAAAATATAGATAATGTTAAAATTGTAAATTTAGCATTAACTACTTTACAATTTAATATAACAACAGATATATTAAACTTTAGAATATATGATAAAATAGATTTAGCATTTGCTTTTAATATTAACTCATCAACTGTTTTAGTAAAAGATAAACTTTTTGTAACTGCGTTTGCAAGTGGAATTATAAAAGAGATAAGACCAGTAGAAGATAAATATATAATTACTACCACATTTAAAATAAATAAAGCTGATGAGAGTAGATTTACTAGATATTTAAAAGAGCAAGAGTTAAATGTGATAAGTGAATTTAAAGAACTTCTAAAAAGGAATTAAATATTGAACTTAAAAGAGAAAATAATTCTAAACTATAAGAATAACTTAGAGTTTATAGCTAAAATAGATACTATATTATTTCAAAAAGTAAATAAATTATCTTTAGAGTTTAGTAATAATCTTAAAAAAGAGATTTATTCTTTAAAATATATAGAAGAGACAAATAGTTTTACTATATATAATAACCTAAAAAATGAATATATAAATAATAAGAAAATAGATAAAACAGATATACAAAGTGTAGATTTACTTTCTGAAACAAAGTATACTAATACAAATAATTATATAAAATCACATTTTAGTCAATATAATAATATTATAAATAGAGATGATAATATAGATAAAAATCTAAATATAGATAAATTTCTTTTTTTAGGTACTCTTTTAGGGGAGCATATATTAGATATTGATAAAAAAATAGATGCTAAATACTACTTTATCTCTGAAGAGAGTTTAGATATATTTAGACTCTCTTTATTTATAACACCATATTATTTACTAAAAAATAAAAGAGTTATATTTTCAATTAATGATAATAAAAATGAGATATATGAAAAGTATAAACTTTTTCATACACTATCTTTCTCTTCTAATTACTCTTTTAACTATAACTCTACAGATTATAATATAAACTATTATTTAGATAATATAAAAGCTACAATATCTTCAATATCACCTTTTACTTTTAACTATAATAGGATATTAAATCTTGTTCAAAAAAGGGCAAAAGAGAATATCTTAAAATACCATATATTAAAAACAAAAGATAATAATAATATATTAAAAAATTCACCTATTCTATTAACAGGAGCTGGACCATCTTTAGAAAAAAACATAAAATGGATAATAGAAAATAGAAAAAAACTAATTATTGTATCTATGGGAGCAAGTGTAAAATATTTGATTAAAAATAATATTATACCAGATATTATAATATCTATAGATGATGATATAATTGTATTAAATCAATTCCCAAAAGATATAAGAGATAAAATAAAAAATACTTTATTTTTAGGTAGTACTATTTCCCATAAAAAGGTTTTAGATATATTTAAAAATAAAATCTTATTTGAAACTATGACATATATGAAAGAGAATAGTAAACTCTTAGAGGGTTCTTCTGTTGGTGAAGTATCTTTAGAATTATTATTATCACTTGGAGCCAATAATATATACCTATTAGGTACAGACTTAGCACTAGACCCAAATACTAAAAATAGCCATATTAGTGACCATATACACAATGATAATAAAATAAACGATACCATAAAAGTAAAAGGGAATTTAAGAGAGTATGTAGATACAACATTAAGATTTAATAATTCTATTATAGCTTATAACAAAATATTAAAACCATATAATATAGATAGTAATAATATTTATAATTTATGTGATGGGGCTTATATCAACTATACTATACCTACAAATATAAAAAATATAATAATAAAAAATAATATCTCTAATATAGATATATTTAAGATATTAAAAAACAACTATTCAAAAAAAGGTTTTAGTAAAAAAGAATATAAAAGTATTTCTAAAAGTTTCTTATTAATTACAAAAATTCTAAAAGAGATTAAATATATCTCAAAACAAGAGATTTTAAGTTATAATGATTTTGAACAAAAAAGGATAAAACTATATACCTTAATGTTAGTAGAATCTCAAAAATATGAAAGATACTATTTACATAAGTTATTTTTTAATTATATTATGATGTTTGAACCATATATAAAGTATAATATCAATAAAATAGATATTAATAAAGCAAATAAGAGATGGT
This sequence comes from Campylobacterota bacterium, assembly GCA_034717655.1. Taxonomy (GTDB): domain Bacteria; phylum Campylobacterota; class Campylobacteria; order Campylobacterales; family Arcobacteraceae; genus JAIOSF01. Next base: position 3,976 of record JAYELQ010000046.1, on the reverse strand, counting down.
GTAAACATACTAAAGATATAGCTAAAAAATATATAAAAATATATAAAGGATAAAATAATGAAACTAGAATATGCAGGTCCTAGACCTTTTATAAATCAACACGGAATAGAGTTTTTAGATGGTAAAGATGATAAATATGCTTACTTAGCAATTGCATTACAGATACTTCAAGGTATAGATAGAGAATATACAAAAGATAAAATATACACTTATGAATCAAATACAAAAAGATTATCATCAAATGAGATGTTAAAAATTCTATTAAGCTATGAACCTGATATAGAAAAAATCATAGAAGATAAAGTGTTAGTATATATAGAAAAATTAAAGTTTGAAAAAGCTGAATTAGAATCAAGAACAAATATAAAAGATATAGAAAAAAAAGTTTGGCTTAAAAATCTTGAATTAATGAGAAATTATAGAATACAAAGAACAAAAAATAAAATATTTTATATGATAACAGTTGAGAAAATTGTCGATATTATAAATAGAGAGGGGATACAATCAATAGAAACACCTTTTTATGAGAAATATTGGCACGTATTACAAACTATAGAGGGGAGGTTTAACACTATCAAATCTCCACTAAAACCAAATCTTGAAGTTATATCAAATGAGAATAATAAACTTATAGCAAAAATGACTTTATCTTAAATAAAATATATGTTAGATATTAAATATCTAACATATAACTACTGATTTTATCTCTGTAAACTCTTCTATAGTAAAAGCAGGACCCTCTTTACCTATACCACTTAATTTAACTCCACCGTAAGGCTGAATATCAAATCTAAGAGTAGGAATATCATTTATAACAACTCCTCCACAATTCGCTTCAGATATAAACTGTTGTGTTTGTTTTAAATTATTTGTAAAAATTGAAAATTGTAAACCATAAGGGCTATTATTCATCTTTTCTATAGCTTCATCGTATGATTTTACTTTTACCAAACTTACAATTGGAGCGAAAACCTCTTCACATACAATTTTCATATCATCAGTTACATCTGTCATAACTGTTGGATAAAAGTTTAAATTATAATTTTTATTTCCAGTTATACAAGAAGCACCCTCTTTTATTGCACTTAATATCCAAGACTTTGCTCTCTCTAAAGACTCTTCATTTATTAAAGGACCTAAAAAAGTATCATCTTCATAAGGGTTACCCACTACTAACTTTTCTGTCTCTTTTTTCATCTCATTAGCAAACTCTTCATATATATCTTCATTTACATATATTCTTTGTAATGATATACAAACTTGTCCACTATTTATAAAAGCTCCAAAAGCACACCTATTTGCTGCTTTTATTATATCAGCAGTTTTATCTATATAAGTTGCTGCATTCCCACCTAACTCTAAAGCTACTTTTTTTATACCTGCTGTTTTTGTAATAATATTACCAACTTGTACAGAACCTGTAAAACTAAGAACTCTAGGTATATTAGAAGATACAATAGTACTTCCAACTTCAACATCTCCATAAACTAAACTTAAAGCATCTTTTATAGCATATGGGCTATCTATAAATATTTTTGATAACTTATAAGCCGTTCTAGGTGCTTCTGGTGTTGGTTTTAGAACTACAGAATTTCCAGATATCAATGCTGGTGCTATTTTGTGTGCTACAAGATTTAAAGGGAAATTAAAAGGTGTTATACAAGCAACAACACCAACAGGCTCTCTAAAGTAGTAAGCATTAGTTTTTATACCACTAGGCATAGCATCTGTATTAATAGTATGACCTGTTAAATTAATCATAGCATTTATAGATAATTTTATAGTTTCACAACATCTATCTACTTCCACTCGAGCAAAAGATATCGGTTTCCCAACTTCATCACATAAAGTCTTAGCGATATCCTCTTTTTGTTTTTCTAAATTAAAAACTACATCTTCTAACCACTTTACTCTTTGTGCTATTGTTGATTTTTTAGTATTAATAGAAGCCTTTTGTGCTATATTTAATGCTTCATTTGTATCTTCAACTGTACAAAGTGGATACTTAGAAACTATCTCATTTGTATATGGGTTTACTATCTCTTGAAGAGTATCTCTTGATATCTCTTTACTTCCTAAAAAAATATTTGCTATCATTTTATTATCTCGTCTATTTTTTGAATTAATTTCATCATATCTACAGGTTTCATTATATATCCTTCTATACCTATTTTTTCTAACTCTATTATCTCTTCATTTTGGCTACCAAAAGCAGTTGTAACTAAAATAGGGATATTAGAATTAGTTTCTCTTATAATTTTTATCATCTCAGTTCCACTCATAACAGGCATAGCTAAATCAGTAACAATTAAATCAAACTCATCATCACTATTAAATACCTCTAATCCCTCTTTACCATTTCCAGCAACACTTATATTTGGTATGATTGATTCAAGAGAATTACAAGTAACATCTCTTAATTCTATCTCATCTTCTACATATAAAACATTTAAGCTTTTAAATTTATTAATATCCATTTTTTATTTCCCATAACTATAGCATAATTAGTTTTAATTATATCATTTTAAAAGTTAAATTTTAATTATTTATAATTTTATTGTATAATATATTTAATTCAAATAATAAAGGTTTTAAAAATATGGAATGTGAATATTTTAATATATGTGGTAGCTGTACTTTAGGTGGTCTTAGCTATGAAAAACAACTTAATATAAAAATAGAAAAAGAGAAAAATAGATTTAAGGATTTATGGAATAAAGATATAGATATTATTAAAAGTGAAGATGGTGCATTTAGAAATAGAGCTGAATTTAGAATATGGAAAACTTTTAATGAAGATAATAGTTTTATTTTAAATTATGCCATGAATGATATAAATAAAAAAGTTTTACCTATACAAAGTTGTTCTATTGTATCAGATATTATATCTAAAACTATGGATAAAATAATAGTAGAGCTTTCAAAAAGTGATAAATTAAATTTCAAACTATTCTCTATAGAGTTTTTAAGCTCTACAACTAATGATATACTTGTTACTTTAATTTACCATAAAAAACTAGATGAGCAATGGTCTATATCAGCAAAAGAGTTATCTGAAAAATTAAATATTAAAATCATAGGTAGAAGTAGAAAACAAAAAGTTATTATCACTACAGACTTTATAGAAGAGAAACTTTTAATAAATGAAACTCAATTTAATATAATATATAAAGATGGTGGTTTTACTCAACCAAATCAAAAAGTAAATCAACAAATGATAGAGTGGGTACTTAATAATAGTAAGAATGAAAATGACCTTTGTGAATTATATTGTGGTGGTGGTAATTTTACACTACCATTATCTACTAAATTTAATAAAATTTTAGCAACAGAGATAAGTAAAACATCAATAAAATCTGCGAAAGAGAATTGTGATTTAAATAATATTAATAATATAGAGTTTATTAGAATGAGTAGTGAAGAGTTTGTAGAAGCTAGAAATAAAGTAAGAGATTTTAGAAGATTGAAAGATATCCAACTTGATGATTATAATTTTTCAACTATATTTGTTGACCCTCCACGAGCTGGTCTTGATGAAACTACATTAAAACTATCTTCCCAATTTAATCAAATTATATATATCTCTTGTAATCCAGAAACACTAAAAAGAGATTTAGATACTTTAACAACTACCCATAATATTATAAAATTTGCTTTATTTGACCAATTTGCATACTCTAATCATATAGAAACGGGTATTATATTAGAAAAAAAGTAGATATAATATGCTTAAAAAATATGAATATATCTATTTATTTATTTATAAGCTTTTTCTTGTACAATTTAAAAAATAAAATAAAGGGAATTAATATAAAAAATACACTAAAAAACTATATTTATATTTCAAGCTTATTATTCATTATTTCAGGTTGTTCAAATAATGAAAAATTAAATAATACAAAAATAGAAAATAATGAAACTATATTATTAAAAACTGAAAAAAAACTTATTTTACCTATAATAAAAATAGATACCC